>JBJEYG010000314.1:0-17073 GCA_051886555.1 Gemmiger sp. | reverse complement strand
CTGGAATGCCGGCGGCGATGCCGTCCAGCACCGCGCCGACGGCGGCGCCGTGGCTCTCGCCGAAAATGGTCATGGACACCGCGCTGCCGAAGGTATTTTTCATAGTCCAGAACTCCTTTTCGTGTGCGGGCGGGGCATTACTCCGCCGTTTCCAGGCCCAGCAGGGCGGGCAGCTCGCTCACGGGCAGTCGGTCCGCCCGCCAGCAGCCCAGGCCCGGCACCTTGATGACGGTGATGGTGCTGCCTGCGGACTTTTTGTCGTGGCGCATGTATTCCAGGACCTTCTGCTTGTTGTAGGCGGCGCGGGTGGGCAGGCCCAGCGTGCGCAGCACGGCGCGCACCCGTTTGGCCAGCGCCTTGTCCTCGATCATGGGCAGCATGCCCAGCGCCACGCACTCGCCGTGGTACAGGCCGTTGGTGCGGCGGCCCTTGACGCCCTTGACCGCCTCGATGCCGTGACCGATGGTGTGGCCGAAGTTCAGGCAGGCGCGCACGCCGCTTTCCCGCTCGTCCTGCTCCACCACCCGCTTTTTCACCTTCAGGCTGCGGTAGATGATCTGCTCGATGTTCTCCTCGGGATGTTCGCACTCAAACAGGCCGAACAGCTCGGCGTCGGCGATCAGGCCCATCTTGACCGCCTCGGCCAGGCCGTTGACATAATGGCGGCGGGGCAGCGTGTCCAGCACGTCCGGATCGATGAGCACCACCTTGGGCTGCCAGAAGGCGCCCACAATGTTTTTGGTATCGCCCAGGTCGATGGCGGTTTTGCCGCCGATGGAGGAATCCAGCTGGGACAGGGTGGTGGTGGGGCAGTTGATGAAGTCGATCCCGCGCATGTAGGTTGCGGCGCAGAAGCCTGCCAGGTCGCCCACAACGCCGCCGCCCACGGCCACCACCACGTCCTTGCGGGTCATGCCGAAGTCCAGCATGGCGTCCAGCACCTGGGCGTAGACCTTCATGCTTTTGCTGCCCTCGCCCTGGGGCACGGTAAAAACGCGTCCCTCGCCGCACTGGGCCAGCACCGTTCCGGCGTACCGGGCGGGCACGCCTGCATCGGTGACGATGAACACCCGGCGCGCGGCCAGATTGGCGAACTGATACAGGTTGGCCAGGCATCCCCGTTTCAGAATAATGTCGTAACTGCGTTCTTTCAGCTGCATGGTCAATTTCATAATGATGTCCTCCCGATTTTATTTGCGGTCACAATCGAAGGTGCCCAGCACCCGCACCGTGCGGCACACTTCGTCCAGGCTGCGCAGCAGCGTATCGTAGTTGCCGGGGCCGTCCTGCTCCGGGCAGACAAGCTGCACATAGAAATAGTATTCAAACTGTACATGGGGCAGCGGCCGGCTCTTGATGCTTTCCATATTATAGCCCAGTTCGCCGATGCGCTGGATCACGCCGGCCAGCTTGCCGGGCTTGTGGTCGACGGTGAACAGCAGCGCCATGCGCCGCCCCCCGCAGGAGGGCTGCCGCTCCACGACCAGGAACCGGGTGGTATTGTCGCCGTCCTCGTTGATGCCCTCGGCCAGGATCTGCAGCCCGTACAGGGCGGCCGTCTCGGCGGAGGCGATGGCCGCCACCGACTTGTCGCCCAGCTCGGCCACATGGCGCGCCGCGTCGGCGGTGTTGCCCCAGCTTTTGGTGGCAAAGCCGTGCATGCGCAGGAACGGCCCCGACTGGGCCAGCGCCTGCTGGTGGCTGACGACGGTTTGAATGTCGGAAAGCTGCGTGCCGGGAAGCGCCAGCAGATCCTGCCGGATGGGCAGGTCGTACATGGCGGTGACGTGCAGCGCCGGGTGGGCGTAAAGCAAATCCAGCACGGCGGACACGTCGCCCGCGTTGGAGTTTTCAAAGGGAAGTACGCCCATGGCGGCTTCCCCCTGCTCCACGGCGTCCACCACGTCGGCCCAGGTGGCGTAGGCCCGCGCCTTGGCAAAGGGGAACATGCGCCGCAGCGCGATGTGCGCCCACGCGCCCTCCACGCCCTGGTAGGCGGCGGTGTCGCGGCCCAGCAGTTCCCGCTGGTACGCCCGCGAGACGGCCATTGCCTCGGTAACGAAGGCCCGGTAGTAGGGGCGCAGCGTCTCGTCGGCAATGCGCGCGGTGTTGCGCTCGATCACCTGCTGTTCGCGGTCGGCGTCAAAAATGGGCTTGCCGTTCTCGGCCTTGTAGGCCGCCACCTGCGCCACCGCCTGCATCCGCTGCTCGAACAGCGCGGCCATCTGCGCGTCGATTTCGTTGATTTGCGCCCTGGATCGTTCCAAAAGGTCCATTGTGGTCTGCTCCGTTCCTGTGGATTGGCCCCGCGGGCCTGCCATACGGCGATATACATTGTCAGTATACCATAAAAGGGTCTGTTTTCCAATGGTTTTGCAAAGATTCCGCCGCAAATAAAAAGCAGGCCGCCCCGGAAACGCCGTTCCGCGGGCCTGCCTGCTACTTTTTCGGTTTTTTCTCCTCCCGTGCGCGGCGCACCAGCTCCTCAAAGCTGCGGTCGGCGGTGTAGTGGCGGCGGTAGGGTGTTTCCGGCCGGGGGGAAACGCCGGGCCGGGGCGCGGGGCGCGGGCGTCGGGGCAGCTTCATTCCTTTGCCGCCCCCGCGGTGAGCGCCCGCCAGAAGTCGCCGCAGCCCTCAAAGCGGGCGGCGTCCTTCTCGGTCCACACGCCGCGCCGCGCCACATACACATCCGCCAGCACATCCTGGTTGCTGCCGGTCTGGTCATCCAGCAGGGTATAGCCGTGGTAGTCGCCCAAATCCAGCCCGGCCAGCACCGGGCAGTCGGTCCACCGGTAGCACATGTTCTGCCAGTCCGCGGCGCCGTCCGGGGGCAGCGTGCCGTCCAGGTACTGAAGCGCGCCAGTGTCCAGCTCAAAGCCCTCCGGGTCCTCGATCAGCAGCACATACACCTTGCCGCTGCTCAGGTCGGCGCTCAGCTTGGTCACGCCCGCCATCTGGTTGTAGGCGTCGGTGTTCTCGTTCTCCTCGTCAAAGTCCACCGTGTATTGATTGACGGCCACCACCACCCGGCCGTCGCCGTTCAGGTCCACGCCGAACTTGGCCAGCTGCTCCTCCAGCGCCGAAACGGTGTCCACCGGCAGGTCGTACCGGCCCACCCAGCCCACCTGGTAATCCGGGTCAATCTTGCCGACCATGTCGCGCACCATCATAAAAAGCACCACCGCGATTCCCACGACGACCAGCACTGTCAGTTTATGGTAATCCCACCAGTTGGCAAACTTTTCCCATTTGGTGTACTCCCGCGAGCCGGCGCTGTACGGCTTGTACTCCTCGTCGCTGTTTTTGGTGACCCATGCCATAACGTTTCCACCCATCCTTGATTGTTAACAGTTCTTTTATTGTACCACAGATTTGCGTTCAATTTGTAAAAATTTTATGTTGGTTTGCCGCCGCCTGCTTGCAAGGATTGCACAAAAACGGTATCATGGGAACTGGTAATACTGAGAATCGAGGTTTCAACCATGGCCGACGGAAAAACTGTTTCCAACTCCGAACATGTGATTCCCCGCAAGACCGGCGTCCCCCGCTTCTTTGAACTGCTGGGCCGCGACCTGTGGAGTTTTTATAAGGCGAGCCTTCTGTGCTGTCTGGCGTTCCTGCCGGGCGCGGCGCTGGCGGGCTACGGCCTGCTGGGGCCGTCGCTGCCGCTGACGCTGCTGGGCGGGCTGCTGGCCGGCGCGCTGGGCGCGCCGTTTCTGTGCGGCATGATCGATACGGTGCTTCGCGCGCTGCGCGACGAACCGGGTTACTGGTGGCTGCAATACAAGCGCGCGCTCAAACTGGACTGGAAGGAATCCCTGGTGCCGGGGGCGCTGTTCGGCCTACTGCTGAGCCTGTGGCTGTTTTTGCTGCGCACCCTGCCGGAAATGGAGGACGTGCCCACCTCGGTGTGGGTCTGCGTCATTGTGGGCGCCGTCATGCTGGTGGGGTTCTTCAGCTATATGTTCGCGCAGGTGGCGGCGGTGTCGCTGCCGCTGAAAAAGCTCATCAAGAACAGCGGCCTGTTCTTTGTGGGCGCGCTGCCCCGCACGCTGGCTTCGGCCATTGTGCAGTGCGTGTACTGGGCGCTGGTGCTGGGGTATCTGCCCTTCACCGTGCCGGTGCTGGTGGTTACCGGGTTCTGGCTGCCGGTACTCATCTCGCTGATGATCCTGTATCCGCCGCTGGAGCGCAGCTTCCACCTGGAGGAGACCATCGGCAGCATGCGTGACGCCGAGCTGAGCGGCGACGACTGAAAGGGGGACCGCCATGGAAGCGAAAAACCTGTTTCTGTTGCAGAATACCGAGGAATTCATGCGCGGCGAGCTGGACAATGTGACCATCTCGCACGGGCATATCGTGCTGGACAATCTGGGCGGCAGCTATGTCCCCTACGGCTGTTACACCAGCCCGGCGGTGCCCATGCCGCTGTTTGACGCGCTGCGGGTCAGCTGGAACGCCACCACGCCCCAGGGCACCGTGGTGGAGATGCAGGCCCGCGTGATGGTAGACGGCAACTGGTGCCCATGGTGCAGTTTCGGCAAATGGAGCCCCTACATCCGGCGCGAAAGCCCGGCGCCCAGCACCCGCGGCCCGCTGGTACTGGAGCCGGACCGGCTGCTGCTGGATTCCAAACGTGGCGCGCAGATACAGCTGCGCATTTACCTGTACACACAGGACGAACGCCGAACCCCCGCGGTACGGCTGCTGGCGGCCAGCGTGCGCCAGACCGACGTGATCCCCTCCGGCGGCAAGCCGGTGAACGCCTGCCTGCGGCTGCTGCCCTACGCGGCGGCGGAGCGGGCGCCCACGCTGCAGGGCGCGATGGATCTGGCCGTTTCGCTGGCCAGCCTGACCAATCGCTGGGGCGCCGACATCCTGCCGGAAGAATTCGCCTTTGCCATGTACGACTGGCAGCCGGAATGCCGGGCAAATCTGTCCTTCGCGGCGGCCGCCGCCGGGTGCTGGGGCTTCCCCGCCTGGGTGCGCTACACCGATCTGGGCGGACTGCGGGCGGACGCCCGCGCCGGTTACGGCGCGGTGGTACGCCTGACGCCCACCGCCGCCCAGAAGGAGGCGGGGTACCCGCCCCACCGGTATGTGGCAGTGCGGGGCTTTTCCGACCGGTTCGGCGGCGGCACGCCCACCGTGCTGCTGGACGACCCGATGGCCCCCAGTGATTTTGAGGCCGAGACGGAAATGCCGCTGGACGAATTCATGGTGGCGTGGGACAATGTGGCGCTGACCATCCGCCCGCGCCTGAACCGTCTGCCCGCCGGCTGCCCCACCCGCACCATGGCTTCGCTGCGGCGGGTCAAGGGCGGCGCGCCGGGGCTGTGCCAGTTTTATCTGAACGGCACGCTGCGCTACCTGCCGGACGATTTCTGCGGCACGCCGGACGCTCCCACCGGGTTGCTGGCCTGGACGGCGCTGGACGGCACGCCGCACGCCACCACCGCCCACAAAAAATTCCATTTCGCCGCACCGGTGCAGGGCGGCGTGGTACTGCCGGTCAACCCGGACGCCCCCGCCAAATACACCGTGTACGCCATCTCCGCCTCCGGCGCCATGCTGGTGGCCGATATCACCCTCTGAACTACAGAACAACGGCCTGTGCCGGGCTAGCCCGGCACAGGCCGTTGTTTATATTTTTCTGTGTACGGCCGCCTGGCAGCCGCAGCTCTTGCTGCGCCCGCCCAAAAGGTTGGACTGCCAGATTTCCAGCGTACTGCCGCAGTCACACCGGCACAGCCAGCGTCGGTTGTGGCCGTTACGCCCCGCCTCGCCGATGACCGTCAGCATACCGAACCGGCGTCCCACCATGTTGGTCTCGTCCAGGTGGCTGCCGCATCCGCAGCTGGTGCGCTCGCCCTTGCGAAGCAGCCGGCCGGACGCAATACAGGTTCTGCCGCAGTCACAGCGGCACATCCACATGACCGAGCCGCCCGGCGACCGCTCTTTGGTCGGCTCCACCGCCACCAGCCGCCCGAACCGCTGCCCGGTCAGATCTACGATCTTTCTGCTCATTCTCTCTGTTTTCTCCCCGGCAGCGGGCGGCGCTCTGTGCGCGAAGCTCAGCCGCGCTTGCGGCGCAGGATCACCACACCGGCCAGTCCCGCCAGCGCGGCCAGCATGACCGCCGCCACAGCGGCCGGGTCATCGTTGTCGCCGGTCTGGGGCACATGCGCAGCCGCGGCGGGCGTGGGTGTGGGCGTGGGCGTACCGCCCCACTTGCCCTCGGCGATCAGCTGGGCAATTTCGGGGTGCTCGCTGGTCCCGGCAGGAGCCTGCGAGGGCGCAGGGGTGGGCGACGCAGGTGCGGAGGGTTCCGGCTCAGAGCCGGGCTCTTCTGTGGGCGGGTTCGTCGACGTATAGGTATTGGTGAATGTCAGCCGGACACCATCATCCCCAACCGGGTTGGCCTTGTCCTTCTCTTGCAGGCAGACTTCTAGTTCGCCATCTGTATCTGTTACCACGAACACGATTGTCTGCGGATCTGCATAGGTCATGCCTTCTGCGTTTTCATTTTCTTCCCTTACAGTGAAGCTGTAGGTGCCGGCTTTGGTAAAGGTGATTTCCCCAAAGGAAGCTGTATGGTTCTTCGTTTTCTCAGTAACGGTCACTTGGGTATTCGCCGGCAGTTTTGCACCGCCTTCCAGATTGGTCTTGCTCGCCGCCAGCGTAAAGGTGAAACTGTCATTTTCCTGCCAATCGCGACCCTCCAACACTTTGAACACAGTGATCGCTGTCTTTGCAGGAGTTGGCTCTTCGGGTTCTTCGGGTTCTTCAGGCTCTTCGGGTGCCTGATAGGTATTGGTAATCGTCCAGCTTTCATCTGTATTTTCATAGCTCGCCTTATACCCGGAAACCTCTTCTTCCTCTACGGTATAGAGAATGAGATTAAAACTGCTGTCGTACTTTGGAAGGTCGGAAAAGCTGCATGTCCACACCCCGTTTTGATTCTCCGCTACTGTTTTAGAATTTTTGATTTCGCTATTAGCTTTTAAAAAAATTTTAATGCTTTCCGGGCGCTTTTCCTGACAATTCTCATCACGTTTCCAGTTCTTTTGTACCGAAATTGTTGTTTTCTCATCAGGGTCAAAAATTTGGGTTGCGTCGTAATTATTCAGCCCTTTATCTCCTTCCTGACTCTGGTTTCCTTCGTGTTTGCCAATCACAATGACCCGTTTGTTATCTCCTTTTTGGACGAGCACTTTATCCCCTTCTTTTAGGGTATTCTCCGTCGTGTCCATATCAAAAGTGATTGTATTTCCCTTGTATTCACCGGAATACGTTTTGTCATTTACGATTATCGTAAGCCAATCATTGTTGGTAAACGGTAGGCCACCTACCTTATGAATGGTTACCCGCGTACTTTCTGCAAACACTTTTGCCGGCAGCAAACCGACAAAGAGGACACAGCACAACAGTATACTGAAACACCGTTTTCCAATTGCTTTCATTCTATCCGCTCCTTTACATTGTCTCTTGGTCAAATCCGGCCTGCCGGGGCGGGGTTCCGCGCATGGCCTCCCTCTCCGCCTGCGTCGGCCAGCCGTCGTCCGTTCCGGCCGCGCCCAGAATGCCGCAGGCAGCCGCCGCAAACAGCAGCCCCGCCGCCAGGCCGAGCGTTTCGCGGCAGCGCCGCGCCGGGCGCGCGCTCCGCCGGAACGCGGGCACGCTTTCTTTCGTGTTTCTCACCTCCCGGCCTTTTGCACAAAAATATTTGTGTGAAACCAATTATAACAATAATAATTTTGTATTTCAATGGCTGATACAAATATTTTTGTACAATAAATTACAGAAAGCCCGCTGCAACGCGCCGGGCTTGTGTGAATTTCCGCTGTGGGATACAAATTTTTTGTATGCGGAAAGGCAGAAAGGACGGGCAACGCCATGTATCGGATCCGTGATTTGCGGGAGGACAGAGACCTGCGCCAGAAAGATGTGGCCCTTGCCATCGGTATCGACCAACAAACGCTGTCGAATTACGAAACCGGAAGGACCCGCCCCGACAGTGAGGCGCTGATCCGTCTGGCGGATTTTTTCGATGTGAGCATCGATTACCTGGTGGGCCGCACCCCGTCCGCACAGCCCTGCTCCAATGCCGGGCTGGTGCGGGAGATCGAGCGCATTCAGGGCGAACTGGAAACACTGAAGCGCAGCCTGCAGACAAAAAAATAAGCGCCCGCACGGCGGACGCAAAGCGGCGCCGGGCAAGCCCTCTTTTTTTGAGGCTGCCCGGCGCCGCTTTTGATTTTATTTGTACCGCGGAAAATAAAAGCGGGACGGCCACTGCCCCGTCCCGCTTTTATTAAGAAGGAGAAAAACAGAGCGCCTCGCGCCTTTGGCCTTGTTCAAAAACCCACCCCTCTACAAGCGGATCTTTACCGCAGAAGCCGGGCGCTCTGGTTTGCTTCCTCTTAACCATCCTGGTGAATGCCTGCAACAAAAGGCGCTCCGAGAAAGACAATTACGTCTCGCTCGAAGCGCCATTGCTTTCGACACCATTATATTACCGCATTCCCGGAAAAATTACAAGATTCGATTTGCAACAACATTTACTATTGTATCGTTTCCACTTTGTGCACTTTAACCACAATTCTGCGGATTTTACCTGCCCTTTACACGCAACTGTATTTACATCAAGGACACTGCCGGCAAACGGAAACACAAAAAGCAGCGCGCGCAGGCTGCCTGCCTGCGCGCGCCGGGTGACTGTTTTTACGAGATCAGTATTTTTCTTCCACCTTGACGGTCCAGCCCTTGGTGTCGGGCAGCTTGCCCCACTGGATTCCGGTGAGCGTGTCGTACAGCTTCTGGGTGACGGGGCCGATCTTGCCGCCGCCGATCAGGGCCTGCTCGCCCTTCCAGTCCAGCTCCTTGACGGGGGAAACAACAGCGGCGGTGCCGGTGCCGAACACTTCCTCCAGCTTGCCGTCGCGGCCGGCCTGCATAACGTCGGCAATGGCCAGCTTGCCCTCGACGACCTCATAGCCCCAGTCCTTCAGCAGCTCGATGATGCTGCGGCGGGTGACGCCGGGCAGCACGGTGCCGGTGCAGGCGGCGGTGTAAATCTTGCCGTCGATCTTGAACATGATGTTCATGCTGCCCACTTCTTCGACGTACTTTTTCTCGACGCCGTCCAGCCACAGCACCTGGCTGAAGCCCTTTTCCTCGGCCATTTCGCCCGCCTTGATGGAGGCCGCGTAGTTGCCGCCGCACTTGGTGAAGCCGGTCAGGCCGGGCGCGGCGCGGATGTACTCATCCTCCACATAGATGCGCACGGGATCAAGTCCCTCGGCGTAGTAGGCGCCGGAAGGTGCGCAGATGACCGCGAACAGGTAATGCTTGGAAGCGTGTACGCCCAGGCCCACGTCGGTAGCGAACACGAACGGACGGATGTACAGGCTGGCGCCGTCGGAATGGGGCACCCAGTCTCGGTCCACGTCCACCAGTGCTTCAACGGCCTGAATGAAATCCTCCACCGGGATGCGGGGGATGCACAGACGGTCGGCGGAATCCTGGAAGCGCTTGGCGTTGCAGTCGGGGCGGAACAGCTGCACGCTGCCGTCGGCGGTGCGGTAGGCTTTCATGCCCTCGAAGATCTCCTGTGCGTAGTGGAACACGACACAGGCGGGGTCCATGGGCAGGCTGCCATAGGGCACGATGCGCGCGTCATGCCAGCCCTCGCCGGCAGTATAATCCATCAGGAACATATGATCGGTGAAAATTTTACCGAATCCCAGCTTGCTCTCGTCGGCAGGCTTCTCTTTCGGCGCGGTGGTTCTGGTCACTTTGATGTCCAACATTCTCTTTCTCTCCTTTATTCTTTCACTGAGCGGGCGCACATCCCGTTCTTATATCCGATGCGTAAAAACATTATAGCGCTGTAAACCGATGAATACAAGAGGAAATGTGCAGCCGCCTGCGATTCCGTCAGGCGATCCGCCTCCCGATCCCCCCCTGTCAGCGCTGCCGCCGTGTTCCTTTTTTCACAGCGCGCCGCGCTCCAGCATGTCCCGCACCTGGAACAAGTCGGTGCAGCAGGCGGTGTACAGCGTTTTCATCTCGTCGGTGGGGGGCAGCAGATCGGGCACCATGACGGTGACGCAGCCGGCGGCGTGGCCGGCGCGCACGCCGTTGTAGCTGTCCTCCAGCACCAGGCAATCCTGCGGGGGCAGCTCCATGGCGGCGGCAGCCAGCAGGAAGGTCTCGGGGTGGGGCTTGGAGTACTTGACCTCCGCGCCGCTGACGATATGGCGAAAATATTTGGCCGTGCCGGTGGTGCGCAGATTGCATTCGATCATGCTGCGCAAACTGGAACTGGCCACCACGCGGGGGATGTTGTGTGCTTCCAGCCAATCCAGCAGCTCGATCAGGCCGGGCTTGACCGGCACACCCTTCCGGAACTCGTCGCCCGCCAGCTCCCACACCGTGTCCAGCATTTTGCGGCCGTAACCGGGATAGAAGCGCTCCACGTTGTTCACCAGGTTTTGCCCGGCCAGCCCGCGGGAACTTTCCACCAGTTCCCGGGGCGGGGGCTGCAGGCCCAGCGCCTTGCAGGCGGGCGCCCACATACGGCCCCACATGCGCTCCGTGTCGAACATCAGACCGTCCATATCAAAAATAACGCCTTTTACCATTTGACAGTTCCTCTTTTCCCAGCGTTGTTGCTTCCTTTTGGGATTGTATCAGCTTTTCTGCCGTTTGGCAACCGGGGCACGCAAAACGCCCCCGCGGCGCAGGGCCGCGGGGGCGCAGAGTCCGGTTTCGGATCATCGAAGCCTGTCAGTCAATCAGCCGGCAGTCTTGGTGCAGTACAGGAAGTACTTGTAGCCGAAAGCGTTGCTGTACATACCGGTCACGTTGCTCTTCATCATGTAGGGGTCGTTGTAGTAGTACAGAGGAACGATGGCGTAGGTTTCCATCAGCATATCCTCGGCCTCATGCAGCATCTGAGCACGCTTCTCGAAGTCGGTCTCGGCCTTGATGGCAGTGATCAGGTTGTCGTACTCGGTCCAGTTCTGGGGCGCGTAGGAAGGCACATTCTTGGTGATGTTGCCCTCGGCGTCGCGGCCGAGCTGAGCGTCGTTGTTGCCGGAGCCGGAGGTCCACATCTCGAGCATGTTGATGGGATCGTCGAAGTCGGCCAGCCAGCCCTGACGGGCGACGTCGTAGTTGCCGGCCTTGCGGTCATTCAGGAAGACCTTCCAGTCCTCGACCTGGATGTCCATGGTGATGCCGATGGCAGCCATATCCTGCTGGATGGCAGCGGCGACGCCCTCGTTGCCGGCGCCGGCGTTGACCAGGTAGGCAAAGGACAGGGGGGTAGCGTCGCTGAGCATACCGTCGTCGGTGAACTCGTAGCCGGCGCTCTTCAGCAGCTCGATGGCCTCGGCGACGTTATCCTCGTAGGCGTCCTCGGAAGGATCGTAGTAGCCCAGGTTGTCGGCGTCGGGGTAGGTGTAGCTGTCGGTGTTCTGACGGAACAGGTTGCCGTTGCCGTCGCTCATGGCGGAAGCAACGAAGGTGTTGGCAGGCTCCTGATCGGTCTGGGCGATGTTGTCAATGATGTACTGACGGTCGATCAGCAGGCAGATGGCCTTGCGCATGGCGTTGGCCTGCTCGGGGGTCTTGCCCTCGAACAGCTTGGAGGTCACGTTGAAGCCAACGTAGTAGGTGCCCAGGTTGTCCGCGATCTGGAACTCGGGATCGACGCCCTTCAGGTTGGGGATCTCGTCGTTGGGCATGGTGTCGATGAAGTCCAGGTTGCCGGCCTTGTAGGCGGTGTAGATGGCGGAGTCATCAGCGCTCAGCATGAACTGAAGCGTCTCGATGGTGACGTTGTCGGCATCGTAGTAGTAGGGGTTCTTGGTGTAGGTCATGCTCTCATCGTGAGACCAGGCGGTGCAGGTGTAAGCGCCGTTGGAGATGAAGCCGGCCTCGGCAGCCCAGGCGCCGGGGGTGGTGCCGTCCGGGTTGGCAGCCTCAACGGAAGCCTGCGGAACGGGGAAGAAGGTGGGGAAAGCGCACAGGCCCTCGAAGTAGGGGCAGGGGCTCAGCAGGGTGACAACCAGAGTGTGGTCGTCGGTTGCCTCAACACCCACCAGGATGTCGTTGGCCTCCTGGGCAGCGGCAGCGGCGTCGGGATCCAGGTAGTTGCCCTCGTCGTCGGTGTCCAGAGCGGGGTTCTTGGCGATCAGGCCGTCGAACAGGTAGCTGTAGTCGGAAGCGGTCAGCGGGTTGGCGGCGCGGTTCCAGCTGTAAACGAAGTCGCCGGCGGTCACGTCGCTGCCGTCGCTCCACTTGCTGTCACGCAGGTGGAAGGTGTAAACCAGCTTGTCCTCCGAAACGTCCCAGCTCTCGGCCACGCCGGGAGCGATGGCGTTGTTCTCATCGTAGGTCAGCAGGCCGACGAAGGAGTTGACGGCCAGGCAGGCGCCGTCGACGGTGGAGTTCAGAGCGGGATCCAGACGGTCCGGCTCGGAAGCCAGGTTCAGGTACAGAGTCGTGGTGTCGGCGCTTGCGCTGCCGGTGGCAGTGGAAGCGCTCTCAGCGGTAGCAGTGGTCTCGGTGCCGGTGCTGGAAGCAGTGCTGGAAGCGGAACCGCCGCAGCCCACCATGCCAAGCACCATAGCGGCTGCCAAAACAGATGCCATGAGCTTTTTCATGTGTTGGTCCTCCTAAAAATTTTTGGGCCTGACCCACTGGCGGGTCAGACCGGAATGCATTTATTATAAACGGTACGGCTTGTTTTTTGCAATGGTACGGGGGCAGATGTTTCCGTTCAGTCATTATTTTTGGCGTGTGCACCAAAAAGCAGCGGTGCACAGCCGGAGCAAATTGTGCACATTTTCACCGGTTTGTCACGGTTTTTTCGTGGGATTTTCACGAAATCCGTTCGCGTTTCGCGCACAGTTGACCGCGCCGGGCAGAATGTCCCGGCCGCCGCCGGCGCAAAAAGCGCCCCGCGCGAAAGCGCGGGGCGCCGCAAACATTTCGTATAAAAATACCGTTTCCGTCACTTGTTCCAGCAGGCGGCGTAATGGCCGTTGCCCCGGTCGGTGAAGGGGGGCATCTCCTTGGCGCACTGCTCGGTGGCATAGCGGCAGCGGGTACGGAAGGGGCAGCCGCTGGGCATCTTGAGCGGGCTGGGCACGTCGCCCTCCAGCACGATGCGCTTGTTGGCGCGGGCGGTGACCGGGTCGGGCACCGGCACGGCGGACAGCAGGCTCTGGGTGTAGGGGTGGATGGGGTTGGCATTCAGTTCGTCGGCGTCGGCCAGTTCCATCATCTTGCCCAGGTACATGACGGCGATCCGGTCGCTGATGTGGTGGACCACCAGCAGGTCGTGGGCAATGAACAGGTAGGCCACGCCCAGTTTCTCCTGCAGGTCCTCAAACATGTTGACCACCTGCGCCTGGATGGAAACATCCAGCGCGGATACCGGCTCGTCGCAGACGATGAACTTGGGGTTGACTGCCAGTGCGCGGGCGATGCCGATGCGCTGGCGCTGGCCGCCGGAGAATTCGTGCGGGTAACGCATGGCGTGCTCGGCGTTCAGGCCGACCAGCTCCATCAATTCCATCACCCGGTCGTGGCGTTCTTTCTTGTTGGCGCACAGCTTATGCACGTCCAGAGGCTCCCCGATGATATCCTCGACGGTCATGCGGGGGTTCAGCGAGGAGTACGGGTCCTGGAACACCATCTGCATCTGCTTGCGGTAGGGCAGCATGTCCTCCTGGACCTTCCGGCCCACAACCGGCTTGCCGTTGGCGTCCACCTTCAGGCGGCCGTTTTCGTCGTACTGCTCGCCGCTGTCAAACAGCACCTTTCCCTCGAAGGTGATGCGGCCCGCGGTGGGCTTGTACAGCTGCAGCAGCGTGCGGCCGACGGTGGTCTTGCCGCAGCCGGACTCGCCCACCAGGCCCAGCGTCTCGCCGGGCTTGATGGCAAAGGAAACGTCGTCCACCGCTTTCAGCGGGATGGATTTGGCAAAACCGGTGCGCACGGGGAAATATTGTTTCAGGTGCTCGACCTGAAGCAGGTACTCGTTTTCCGCCATGTTATTTCCCCTCCTTCAGATTTTTCACGTTCATCCAGCAGGACGCGTAGTGGGAATCGGTAATCTGCAGCTCACCCGGCTGCTCCCGCAGGCAGATCTGCATGGCGCCGTCGCAGCGCGGGCAGAAGGCGCAGCCCTTGGGCAGATCCAGCATGTTAATGGGCGTGCCGCCGATGGGCACCAGCCGCTCGTTCATGTTGGCGGTGGAAGGGATGCTGCGCAGCAGACCCTTGGTGTATTCGTGGGCCGGGCGGTAGAAAATATCGTCGGCAGTGCCGCGCTCACAGACGCGGCCGCCGTACATGACGATGATCTCGTCGCACATGGAAGCGATCACACCCAGGTCGTGGGTGACGATGATGATGGCCATGCCCAGCTTTTTCTGCAGGTCCTGCATCAGTTCCAGGATCTGCGCCTGAATGGTCACGTCCAGTGCGGTGGTCGGCTCGTCGGCGATCAGGATATCCGGCTCGCAGGCCAGCGCCATGGCGATCATCACGCGCTGACGCATGCCGCCCGAAAGTTCGTGGGGGTACTGCCGGATGCGCTTTTCCGGCTCGTTGATGCCGACCAGCGACAGCATTTCGATGGCGCGGGCCTTGGCCTGCTCCTTGTTGCGGTCGGTGTGCAGCAGGATCGCCTCCATCAGCTGGTTGCCGATGGTGTATACCGGGTTCAGGCTGGTCATGGGGTCCTGGAAAATGATGGAGCAGCATTTGCCGCGGAACGCCTGCATCTGCTTTTCGCTCCACTTGGTGATGTCCTCCCCCTTGTACAGCACCTTGCCGCCGCTGATGTTGCCGTTCTCGGCCAGGATCCCCATGATGGAATAGGCCGTGACGGATTTGCCGCTGCCCGATTCGCCCACGATGCCCAGGATCTTGCCCGGTTCCAGCGTGAAGGATACGCCGTTGACCGCGTGCACCTCGCCGCCCTTGTCGGTGGAGAAGGTGGTGTGCAGGTCCTGCACGTCCAGAATATACTTCCAGTTCTGATTTTCACTCATTGTCGGTACCCTCCTCAGCGCTGCAGTTTCGGGTCAAACGCATCGCGCAGACCATCGCCCAGCAGGTTGAACGCCAGCACGATCAGGCAGATGATGACCGCCGGGAAGATCAGCTTGTAGGGGTAGCTGACCAGACCGCCGCGGGCTTCGTTGGCCAGCGAGCCCAGCGAAGGCATGGGCACCTTGACGCCGATGCCCAGGAAGGACAGATAACTCTCGGTAAAAATGGCCGAGGGGATCTGAAGCGCGGTGGAAATGATGATGACCGACAGGCAGTTGGGCAGAATGTGCCTGCGCAGGATACGGCCGCTGGGCGTGCCGATGGCGCGGGCCGCCAGCACGTACTCGTTCTGTTTGATGGTCAGGATCTGGCCGCGCACCAGACGGGCCATACCCACCCAGTACAGCAGGCCGAACACCAGAAACAGGGCGATCATGTTGGTGCCGATGGATTGCAGCACGGGAACGTTGTCGATGACCGGTTTGAGCGTTTCGTTCAGCACGACCGACAGCAGAATGACCATCAGCGTGTCCGGCAGACTGTATATAATGTCTACCACGCGCATCATGATCATGTCCACCATGCCGCCGCACCAGCCGGATATCGAGCCGTACAGCAGGCCGATGATCAGCACCATGACCGAGGCCACCAGGCCGACGGACAGCGAAACGCGGGCGCCGTAAATAACGCGGATAAAATAGTCACGGCACAGGCTGTCGGTCCCCATCACATGGGGGAACAGCTTTTCGCCGGTCTGTTCCATATACGCCATCTCCCGCTCGGAGTAGGTGAAGGGCGCCAGGTTGGCGGCAGTCTTGTCGCGCTTGCCGTTGACGGTGATAATTTCGGAATATCCGTAAGGAATGATGGCAGGCAGCACAATAATCGCCACCACCAGAACGATCAGGACGATCAGGCTGGCCATGGCCAGCTTGTTCTTGGCCAGGCGGCGGCAGCCGTCTTTAAAAAAGGTAACGCTTTCGCCCATAACCTCCTGCTGCTGCTTTTGCTCGTCGCTGGCAGGGGCGAAATCGTCGGTGCTGAATTTGGAAAGATCAATCTGCGCCGAAAGGGGGTTTTTCTTCGGCATCCCGTTTTCTTCGTAAGACATGGTTGTTCCGCCTCCTTTACTCCAGCTCGATACGGGGGTCGATGGCCTTATAGACCAGGTCGGTGATCAGGTTCGCCACGACCATCAGGACGCCCAGGAAGATGGTGGTCGCCATGATCATGGGGTAATCCTGATTCTGGATGCTGCTGACGAACTTACCGCCCAGACCGCCGATGGTGAAGATGCTCTCCACCACCATCGAGCCGGTGATAATGCCGGCAATCATGGGGCCGACGTAGGTGACCACCGGGATCAGTGCATTGCGCAGCGCGTGTTTGAAGATGACCTTCACCTGCGGCACACCTTTGGCGCGGGCAGTACGGATATAGTCCTGGCTCAGCGCGTCCAGCATGCTGGTCTTGGTCAGTCGGGTAATGTAAGCCATGGGGTAGGCGCACAACGCGATCACCGGCAGCACATAGTTGGGGTTGGTGGGACTCCACGCCGGCACCCACTGCAATTTCAAGCAGAAGATCAGCAGCAGCATGGTGGCCAGCACAAAGCTGGGCACGCCGGTACACAGCGTGGTAAAGAAGATGATCAGCCGGTCAGGCAGCTTATTGCGGTTGAGCGCCGCAATACTGCCCAGAACCAGGCCGCACACAATGGCAATGCCCGCAGCGGAGAGACCCAGTTTGGCGGACACGGGGAAGCTCTCGGAAATGGTAGCCCATACTTCGCGGCCGGTCTTGGTGGAAATGCCCCAGTCGCCGTGGAGCAGGTTGCGCATATACAAAACGTACTGCTGGCCGAGAGGTTTATCCAGATTGTAGCGCTTTTCCAGCACGGCCTGCACCTCGGGGCTGTTGGCCTTCTCTTTCGAGAAAGGACCGCCGGGAATGGCATTCATCGCAAAGAATGTGATGAGACTTACGATGATCACCGTT
>JBJEYG010000313.1:0-4177 GCA_051886555.1 Gemmiger sp. | reverse complement strand
GGAGGAGCTGCAGCCGGAGAACAGCGCGGGAATCAGGCATAGGGCGGCCAACCCCACCACAATAAAAATGGTGCGTGGCAGCCATCCGGCACTGCCGCCGCACAGCCAGCCCACCACGTTCAGGCCCCAGATGCCGTAAACACCCCAGTTCAATCCGCCCACGATGAGCAGAAACAGGCAGATTTTTTGAAATACAGACATAAATTATCCCCCTTCCGCTGCCAGTATGGCCAACAGAAGGGGGATTTATGCTGTGTGTGGACAAAACTCAGTTTTTCAGCGCCTGCATGGGGGCAGGGATGCGCCCGCCGCGGTGGATCATTACATCCGGCTTGAAGGTGCTGATGGGCATGATGGGTGCGTGGCCCAGCAGGCCGCCGAAATCCAGCACGTCGCCGGCCTTGTGGCCAATGGCGGGAATCACGCGCACGGCGGTGGTTTTGCTGTTTACCATGCCGATGGCTGCCTCGTCGGCAATCAGTGCGCTGATGACTTCGGCGGAAGTGTCGCCGGGAATGACCACCATGTCGATGCCCACCGAACACACTGCGGTCATGGCTTCCAGCTTTTCCAGCGTCAGACTGCCGCACTCGGCCGCGTGGATCATCCCGTCATCCTCCGACACAGGGATGAACGCGCCGGAAAGGCCGCCCACATGGTTGGAGGCCATTACGCCGCCTTTTTTGACCGCGTCGTTCAGCAGGGCCAGGCAGGCGGTGGTACCGCAGCAGCCGCAGCTTTCCAGCCCCATCTCTTCCAGAATGTTGGCAACGCTGTCTCCAATGGCGGGCGTGGGCGCCAGCGACAGGTCGATGATGCCCGCCGGAACGCCCAGCTGTTCGCTGGCCAGATTGGCCACCAGCTGGCCCAGACGGGTGATCTTGAAAGCTGTGCGCTTGACCAGTTCGGCAACCTCGTCCATGGGAGCGTCCTTGGGCAGCTTGGCCAGGGCGGCGCGTACCGCGCCGGGCCCGGAAACGCCCACGTGAATCTCGCAGTCCGGCTCGCCGGGGCCGTGGAAGGCGCCCGCCATAAAGGGGTTATCCTCCGGCGCGTTGCAGAACACCACCAGCTTGGCGTCGCCCATGCACATGTTGTCCCTGGTGGCTTCGGCGGTTTTGCGCACCGCTTCGCCCATCATACGCACAGCGTCCATGTTGATGCCCGATTTGGTGGAACCGACGTTGACGCTGGAGCAGACCAGATCCGTCTCAGCCAGTGCGCGGGGCAGGCTTTCGATCAGGCGCACATCGCCCGCCGAAAAGCCCTTGTGAACCAGCGCACCGTAGCCGCCGATGAAGTTGACGCCCACCTTTTTGGCGGCGGCGTCCAGCGTTTTGGCAAACCAGACGGGATCAGCGTCCGGAGCCGCGCCCAGCAGCATGGCAATGGGGGTAACGCTGATGCGCTTATTGACGATGGGAATGCCGTAATCGGCGCTGATGCCGTCCACCACGCGCACCAGATCCCCGGCGCGGGTGGTTATCTTGTTGTAGATTTTCTCGCAGGCCTTTTTTCCGTCCGGGTCGATGCAGTCCAGCAGGCTGATGCCCATGGTGACGGTGCGTACATCCAGATTCTCGGCGGTGAGCATCTCGATGGTTTCCATAATATCGCCGGTATTCAGTATCCGCATAGCACCGCCCCCTCAGACTTTGTGCATGGCGTCGAAAACTTCCTGCCGGGTCAGCGTGACCTGCATCTTCATTTCCTCGCCAAGGGCGGCAAAACGGGCGCGCACCGCGTCCTGCGGCGCGTTGCAGGCGGACAGGTCCACCAGCATGATCATGCAGAACATCTCCTGCATAATGCTCTGGGTCACATCCTCAATGTTGATATTCAGTTCGGCACACACCGCGCTGACGCGGGCGATCACGCCCACCGTGTCGCGGCCGATGACGGTAATGACAGCTTTCATAATCCTGCTCCTCTTTCTGTATTCTATGTGGGTAAAGGCATTATACCAGATTTGAAGTGGTTTGGATACGGCAAACGGAAATTTTGTGCGATTCCCTTTTTTCTTTTCCGGAAGGATGCCAAACGCAGGCATCTGTGCTATAATACATCCATATACTAATTTGGGAGAGGTGCAAGACTATGGAAGAACTGCTTCGTATTTTGGAAAAGAACGCCCGTCTGCCGTTGGAGGACATCGCTGCCATGCTGGACTGGCCGGTGGAGGAGGTCGCCGCCATGATGGACGAGGCGGTGGACAAAGGCTATATCCGCGGTTTTGAGGCGCTGGTGGACTGGGAAAAGGCCGGCGTGGATCTGGTGGAAGCCGTCATCGAGCTGCATGTGTCGCCCAAAAAGAGCCGCGGCTTTGAGGAGATCGCCAGCGTTATCGCCAGCTTTGACGAGGTGGACAGCGTGCTTCTGATGAGCGGCAGCTACGATCTGCAGGTCACCATCAAAGGCCGCAATTTCCAGGAAATTGCCATGTTTGTAGCCAAGCGGCTTTCCCCGCTGGATGATGTGCTTTCCACTGCCACCAGCTTTGTGCTGCGGACCTACAAGCGCGGCGGCAAACTGTACCGGGATGAAGATGCTGACGAAAGAGAGTGCACCGTACTGTGATGAATTATGACAATCTGCTTGCGCCCGCCGCCAAGGCCATGCGCCCCAGCGGCATCCGCAAGTTTTTCGACCTGGCCGCCGATATGCCGGAGTGCATTTCGCTGGGGGTGGGCGAGCCGGATTTCAAAACGCCCTGGAGCGTGCGTGACGCGGGCATCCGCAGCCTGGAACAGGGACGCACCCGTTACACTGCCAATGCGGGCCTGAAAGAACTGCGTGCCGAAATCAGCCATTACTTAAAGCGCCGGTTTGAACTGACCTACGATCCCATGCGCGAGGTGGTGGTGACGGTGGGCGGCAGCGAGGCCATCGACCTGACCATCCGTGCGCTGGTGCAGCCTGGCGACGAAGTCATCATTCCCGAGCCGTGCTTTGTCTGCTATGAGCCGATCACCCAGCTGACCGGCGGCGTGCCGGTGCACATTGCCACCAAGGCGGAGGATGATTTCCGCCTGACCGCGGAGGAGTTGCGCGCCGCGATCACGCCCAAAACCAAACTGCTGATTTTACCGTATCCCAACAACCCCACCGGCGGCGTCATGGGCGCCGCGGATCTGGAAGCCGTTGCGCAGGTGCTGCGCGGTACCGATGTGATGGTGCTGTCGGATGAGATTTATTCCGAACTGACCTACGGCCTGGACCGGCACATCAGCATTGCTTCACTGCCCGGTATGCGCGAGCGCACCATTGTGGTAAACGGCTTCTCCAAAAGCTACGCCATGACCGGCTGGCGGCTGGGCTATGCCGCGGGTCCGGCGCCCATTATTAAAGTAATGACCAAAATCCACCAGAGCTGTATCATGTCTGCGCCCACCACCAGCCAGTATGCCGCCATTGTGGCGCTTCGCCAGTGCGATGACCAGATCGAGATGATGCGCGACGAGTACAACCGCCGCCGCCGGTATGTGGTCAAGTCGCTCAACGAGATGGGCCTGACCTGCTTTGAGCCGCGGGGCGCGTTCTATGTGTTCCCGTGCATCCGGGTGTCGGGACTTTCCAGCGAGGAATTCTGCGAGCGGCTGCTCAAGGAAAAGCATGTGGCCATCGTGCCCGGCAGCGCTTTCGGTGAGAGCGGCGAAGGGTACGCGCGCATCAGTTACGCGTACAGCGTGGAGCATTTGCAGGAAGCCATGAAGCGCATGCGCGCGTTCCTGAAGGAAAACGGGTGGTTCAAGGAAAACTGAGAGGGCGGCAAAGGTGAAACAACGCGATGAGAATGAATTCCGGCGGTTCATGACTGCCCTGACCCGCAGAGACTGGCTTCGCCTTGCGGTGGCCTTTGCGGTGGGTGTGGCGCTCATGTACGGGCTGCTTGTGCTGGTCTGTCTGATCCCCAATGACTGGCTCCTTGAAAACGTGGAGCAGGGGCAGGTAATCTACCGGCAGGAATTTATCGGTCAGTGGACGCCCATTTTTGCCTACGGACAGTCCGACAAGCTGGACATTGGTACAGACAATCTGATCATGGAAACGCTTTTGACGCCCGACGGGGATTCTGTGTTCCAAAAGGCGGTGGAAGGTTACGGCGAAACGCGCTATTGGCAGGGGTACAAAGTCTGGCTGCGCCCGGCGTTCTGCCTGTTTACCTATGTGGATCTGC
>JBJEYG010000312.1:0-4182 GCA_051886555.1 Gemmiger sp. | reverse complement strand
TGTAGCTGCCGATGGCACTGCCCAGCGCGCCGGTCAGCTCAAACAGTTCCGCATAATGGGAAATGCGTGCGGTGCGCTCCTTCGCCGGAATGCGGTAAATATCGGCAATGAAATCCAGGTACTGAATGCCGGTGAAAAACTCATACAGATCGGGGTTGTCAGGCAAAAAGGCAGTGACCCGTTTTGCCGCGACGGGATCGGTACGAACCGAATGGCCGTCGATGCAGATATCGCCCTCGGTAAACTGCAGAATCCCCGCAGCCGCCCGCAGGGTAGTGGATTTGCCCGCGCCGTTGTGGCCGATGAAACCGCAGATCTGCCCGGCCGGCACCTCCAGGTTCAGGCCCTGTACCGCCCAGGCGTGCCCATCATAGCTTTTGGAAAACCGTCGGATGCTCAGCATAAAATCTTCCTCCGTAAAATCCGGCCCCGCTTTGCCGCGCGGAACTGCTCTGTTGCGGCCGTGTCAGGCAACGGTGAGGCCGCCGCATTATTTAGAAGTTTATCTAAACATAGAAATACCATATTCCCACCAAAAAGTCAATGCCCCCGCAGGGGGGGGGAATTCTTCCTCCTGCGGGGGCATTGGTCACGGCACTCTGCGCCGTCAGGGTTTATGATATTTTTTTGCGTTCTCACGCAGTTGTTCTTCCAGACTTTCGCGCGGGGTGACGTAAACAGTGGTGTACACCTCATACAGCACCATTCCGGGCTTTGCGCCGTTGGCTTTCCAGATATTTTTCACCTCAGTAGTATCCACAGCCACTTTGGCTCCTCCCTTTGCGCTGGAATGGAGCACTGCCAGTTCGGCGGCCTCCTGCCGGGTGGAATCCGGCACGTCGCGTCCCTCGCTCATTACCACCGTGTGGCTGCCCGGGGCTTTCTGCACATGGAACCAGACATCCTTGCCGCGGGCCGTGTGCAGCGTCAGCTTGTCGTTCTGGGCATTGTTCCTGCCCACCAGGATCTCAAAGCCGTCACTGGAGCGGTAACGCAGGAAGTCGGCAGGCTTTTGTTTTTTGTCCCGCTGTTTGTAATATTTCAGGTATCCCTGGCTTTTCAGTTCGGCGCGGATTTCGTTAAGTGCCTGCTCGCCGGGGGCGGACTCCACCTCGTACAGGACGGTACGCAGGTATTCGATCTCCGCCTCGCCTTCCACCAGCAGCTTTTTCAGCATCACGGCGGCAGTTTGCTTTTTCTTGTAATCCTTAAAATATTTCTGGGCGTTCTCGTTGGGGCCAAGGCGCGGGTCCAGCCGGATGGTCACATCCTCACCGGTGTAGTAATTCTGCACCGTAACGCTGCGCATTCCCTTTTGAATCGCCCAAAGGTTCCCCTGCAGCAGTTCGCCGTACAACCGCAGTGTGTCCGCCTTGGCGCTTTGGGCCAGTTCCTCCTGTCGGGCAGCCTGTTTGCGCACGGCGCGGTCGTACATATTGTGCACCGCTTTGTACAGTTCCTTGCTCTTCTGGCGCAGGCGCTCGGCACGGTCCTTGGTGGCGTAATAGTCTTCCAGCATTTCGCTGTAAGAGGAATATTCCGTCAGCCGCGCAGCGGAACCGTACTGACCCAGATGCAGAAAGCTGAACTCCACCGGTTTTTCGCCCAATTCATTCTGCACACGCACCACCACAGGCGTTCCTCCTGCGGCATGTTCGTCCCGGATGCCCTCGATCGCTTCGGCCAGTGCCTGCTGCTGCGCGCCGTCCAGATCACAGGCAGCCAACGGCGTCTCACCGAACGCGCGCCACACAGCCTCCCGCATAACCACCGGTCCCACGCCGCCGATGCTTTTGGTCAGCGCGTCAGCCACGGGCAGATCTTTCCGGCAGGCAGCAGCCACCATGCCAGCAGCCGACACCGCGAAGAAATCCGGCTTGTTGGGCTGGGGAGGCAGCGTATAGGCAAGCCCCGGCAAAAGCTGGCGGATCTCACTGTCATCAAAATCCACCCGTTTGAGCGCGTCAATAATGCGGTCATTCTGGATCAGCACCAGGTTGGAATACCGGCCCATCAGCTCAGCGGCCAGGGTATTGACAACCAGATCGCCCATTTCATTGGTACAGCGGAAGTCAAAAAACACAATGCGGTCGCCCGGCAGCACATGCAGGTCGATCAACCGCCCGCCGGTCAGATGCTTGCGCAGCAACATGCAAAATCCCGGCGGGGTGAGCGGATTCTCAAAACTCTCTCTCGTCAGGCAGACACGGGCCGAGCCGCTGCGGGCAGACAGCAGCAGCTTGAACGTCTCGGTGCGGGTACGCAGAGTAATTACCACTTCATCCCGGGTCGGCTCGAAGATCTTGTCAATCTTGGCGTCCATCAGTTTGGTTTTCAGTTCACCGGCAACCAGCGCCAGCGTTGCAGCATCCAAAGCCATAAGGGATACTCCTTATAAATAAGTAAAGGGATCGCGGTCGCTCAGCGCGGGTGACACCGAAATCTCGTCCGGCAGTTCGGCGGCCAGACGCTCGGCCATCAGCCGCGCCACATGGCGTTCGGTGGCCCAATGCCCTGCCACGATCAGGCTCATGCCCGCGTTCATGGCATCCAGCGCCACATGGTGGTTGGCCTCGCCGGTAACCAGGCAATCGGCGCCCATGTCCAACGCGTCATGCCAGAAGCTTCCGCCCCCGCCGCTGACTTCCGCCAGGCGGCGGATAGGCTTGCCCGCGTCCACATAGTGGACACCGGGGCCGATATGCTCGGCGCAAAACCGGGCCAGGCTGTGGGCGTCGGTTTCCTGCACCCAACCCACGCGGCCGCAGCCGTTGGCAAAGGATTCCGTGTCCCAAATGCCCAGCATATCCGCCAGGGCATCGTTGATCCCGCCCTGTGCCGCGTCCATATTGGTGTGCATGCAGATGGCGGAAATCCCCTTGCGCAGCATCAGGCAGGGCAGATTGTCCACGCTCAGCCGTTTCATTCCGTCAAAAATAACCGGATGATGCGAGACGATGAGCTGACAGCCGCCCTGCTCCGCTTCCTCCACCACCGCCGGGGTGATGTCCAGTGTGGTCAGCACGCCGTCTACCGGCGTACCGGCATCCACCAGCAGCCCCACATTGTCCCATCCTTCGGCCAGCTCCGGCGGAGCCATGCGGCACATGATCTTATAAACCTGTTGTACACTTACGCTCATTGTTGTATTTCCTCCAGTTGCCGGATCAGCGTATCCACCGCCTGCGCCGCTGCTCCTTCCGGCAGACCGCGGCGGTACTTTTTTACTTTGCCGCACTGAACGGCGCAGTAATCGGCAAACCCCGGCTGTCCGGCAGTCAGGCCGGTCAGGCAGGCAAACCCGTCCGGTTCGTATTTGTCACCGATATAGCGGACATTCATCACCGCATACCATCGCCCCGCCGTCGTGCACAGCGTTTCGCTTTGCAGGGCAAAGCCCCGCCGGGCCAGGCCCAAACGCAGTACGCTGTGTTTGGTGGCAGGCACCAGCACCAGGTTGTAGGCGCCGTCACATACCCAAGGCGCCCCATCCAGAATTTCCAGGATCGTTTCGGCACCCATGCCGGCAATGATGATGTCATCCGCCTCGCCGGGCTGCAATACCGACAGCCCGCTGCCCAGCCGAAACTGAATCCGGTCCTTCCAGGGGGCGCAGTTGACTCTGGCTTTTTCCAGCGGGCCAGGGCGCAGATCGCATGCAAAAACAAGCGGGCAGCATCCGCTACCCGCCAGCCAGGCGCTCAATTTTCCGTGGTCGCAGCCGATGTCCGCCGCCCTGTGCCCCGGCCGCACATAGGCAGCGGCAGCGGCAAGGCGGGCGTCCAGAGACGGCAGACGCACCTTACTGCTTTGCGGCAAAGTAATCATTCAGCTGTGCCACCAGGGCATCGGCGTCCACACCGTGCACCTCGCAGGCCTGCTCAACGGTCTCGCCATGGGCAGCCATACAGCCCAGGCAGTGCATACCGGTGGCCAGGAAGATGGGCACGCAGCCCTGCTCGGGGTCGTTGTTCAGGATCTCGGCAATGATGGTATCTCTCGTAACAGTCATGGTTGTATCTCCTTTTTGTTTATGATTCAATGGATTATCTTACATCTGCCAGGCTGCGTACAAACCGTAGCCCTGCAAAATGACAAGCGAAGTGAGTGAGAGCACGGCAAATACAGCCGGGCAGCCAAGGTCCTTATGGGTGCGCACCGCGCCGCTCTCCCCCACCAGCA
>JBJEYG010000311.1:0-4196 GCA_051886555.1 Gemmiger sp. | reverse complement strand
CCTCACCGGCCCCGACGGCACCTCCAACGTGACGGTGCGCACCGGCGGCGCCATCAACTCCGGCAACCTGAGCGTGACCAGCGCTTGCGAAAGCCCCGCCAACCTGCTGAAATTCTTTGACCAGTGGTACGCCCCGGAGACCGTCATGCAGCTGCAATACGGCCCCATCGGCACCTATTTCACCGAGCAGGACGCCGACGGCCGCTGGCTGAGCATCACCGACGAGCAGTCCCGCGAACAGTACGGCAAGAGCGCCGGTGAGCTGAAGGGCCAGTACGAGGTCTACGGCCCCAAACTGATCCTGTCTGACTACTACAACACCACCTTCAAGATGGAGGACCGCGCCATCGAGCGTCTGACCGACCTGTACGACTTCTGGATGCCCTACGTGAAGGATACCACCACCTACCCCGTGGACTGCGTGTTCACCGCCGAGGAGCTGGACACCATCGACATGTACCGCGTGGAGTTTGAAAACGCTGTCTCCGAGCAGGAGGCCCTCTGGATCAAGGAGGGCGGCCCCAGCGATGCCGACTGGGAGGCCTACAAGTCCAAGCTGCAGAGCTGCGGCGCTGACAAGCTGCTGGAGGTCTACCAGAACGCTTATAACCGCTACGCCGCCGGGAAATAACCAAAAAAGGAGAGACCTTTATGCCCCGAAACCAGTCAAAGCTGGAGGCCGCACGGGAATTTGAACGGGCGCAGGCAGCCAAAATCCCCGCCTCTGAACGCCCCCTGTTCCACCTGACCCCCATGGTGGGCTGGATGAACGACCCCAACGGATTCTGTTATTACAATGGAGAATACCACCTGTTTTACCAGTACAACCCGTACAGCACGGTGTGGGGACCCATGCACTGGGGCCACGCTGTCACCACCGACCTGCTGCATTGGACCTGGCAGCCCGCCGCCCTCGCCCCCGATACCGCCGCCGACGCGGGCGGATGCTTTTCCGGCACGGCGGTGGAGACCCCGGACGGACAGCTGCTGCTGATGTACACCGGCGTGCAGCCTGCCTCCACCGGCCATGCGGAACTGCAGGCCCAGTGTGTCGCAATCGGCAACGGCGTGGATTTCCGCAAGGTCTCCCAGAACCCGGTGCTGGACGCCTCGGCCTTGCCGGCGGGCTACAGCGCGGTGGATTTCCGAGACCCGAAAATCTGGCGGGAGAACGACAAATACTACTGCGCGGCAGGCAACCGCCACGAGACCCGGCAGGGCAGCATCCTGCTGTTTGAAAGCCCCGACGCCCTGCACTGGACCTTTGTCACCGAGTTGGATTCCAGCGACAACGAGTACGGCAGAATGTGGGAATGTCCCGACTTTTTCCCGCTGGACGGCAAACAACTGCTGCTGGTCAGCCCGCAGGAGATGCAGGCCAACCGGGACGGGGAGTTTCATGCGGGCTACGGCACCATCGCGCTGCTGGGTCACTGGGATGCCGGGACCCGCACCTTTACCCGCGAACAGGTTCAGCCAATCGACCACGGCCTGGACTTCTACGCCCCCCAGACCACGCTGGCCCCCGATGGGCGGCGCATCATGGTGGGCTGGATGGTCAACTGGGAGACCTGCGGCAGCGAACCCCGTGTGCATCCCTGGTTTGGCCGCATGAGCCTGCCGCGGGAACTGCATCTTCGCCACGGCCGCCTGTATCAGACGCCGGTGCGGGAGCTGGAAACCCTTTGGAAAAAGGAGACTGCTCTGTCCGGCGTGACAGTGTACGGCAGCCAGCAGTTTGAGGGCGTGTCGGGCCGCCATGTGGACATGACGGTGACGGTGGACGTGGACGCCAGCCCCGCCTGCCGCCGGTTCGAGCTGCGCTTTGCGGGCAGCGACCGGTTCTTCACCGAGATTCGCTGTAACCTGACCCGCGGCGAGCTGGTGTTTGACCGCAGCCGTTCCGGCAGCCGCCGGGACATCCCCCACACCCGCCACATCACCGCGACGCCCCATCAGGGAAAGCTGACGCTGCGGCTGGTGCTGGACGGCGAGAGCGCAGAACTGTTCATCAATGACGGCGAGCGCGCCCTGAGCGCTCTGCTGGAGACGCCGCCGGACGCGCAGGGCATCACCTTCCGTTCGGATGGGCCTGTCAAACTGGACATCCTGCATCACACGCTGGGGTAATTGTTTGAACCAACGACCGGCGCCACGAAAAGGCGCCGGTCGTTTTTATAGGAGGGAACGTTTATGACGGATGTGTTTTCCACCCGTCTGGCCCGTCACGAGGACGAGCTGGACTGGCTGTTTATGGAACTGTACAACGACCGCTGGTGGCTGAACGCGCTGAAACACACCATGGTGCAGGCCTATGAGCAACGCAGCAAAGAACTGAAACGGCTGGATGCCGCCCGCGAGGCGGACCCGGACTGGTATCGCCGGGGCAATATGTTCGGCATGACCATGTATACCGACCTGTTCGCGGGGGACCTGAAGGCCCTTGCCAGAAAGCTGCCCTATCTGAAGGAACAGAAGCTGACCTATCTGCACCTGATGCCGCTGCTGAAAATGCCCCATCCCCACAATGACGGCGGCTACGCGGTGGAGAGCTTTGAGGAGGTGGACCCCGCCCTCGGCACCAACGAGGATCTGGACGCACTGACGGCAAAGCTGCGCAGGGCGGGCATCAGCCTGTGTCTGGATGTGGTGATGAACCACACCGCCGATACCCACGAATGGGCCATGCGGGCCAAAGCAGGGGACACCAACTATCAGAAGTATTACCACTGCTTTGAGGACCGCACCATTCCCGACCAGTACGAGCGTACCATGCCGCAGGTGTTCCCCAACACCGCGCCGGGCAATTTTACATGGAATGAGGAAATGCACCAATGGGTGCTGACCACCTTCCACCCCTACCAGTGGGATCTGAACTACCGCAATCCCGCGGTGTTTGTGGAGATGGTCAAAAGCATCCTGCACCTTGCCAATCTGGGCGTGGAGGTGCTGCGCATCGACGCGGTGCCCTATATCTGGAAGGAGCTGGGCACCAGCTGCCGCAATCTGCCGCAGGTGCATACCATTGTGCGGATGCTGCGCATGGTGCTGGAATGTGTCTGCCCCGCGGTGATCCTCAAGGGCGAGGTGGTCATGGCGCCGCGGGAATTGGCCGCCTACTACGGTACGCCGGAAAAGCCGGAATGTCACATGCTGTACAATGTGTCGGTGATGGTCAACCTGTGGAGCGCTCTGGCCAGCCGGGATGTTCGTCTGCTGAAAGCCCAGCTGGATGCGCTGAACAGCTTGCCGGAACACTGCTGGTTTGTGAATTATCTGCGCTGCCACGATGATATTGGCTGGGGTCTGGACGAGGACGAGGAACGCCGTCTTGGCATCGACCCCCAGCTTCACAAGGAATATCTCTACCATTTCTACGAAGGGCAGTTCCCCGGAAGCTGGGCCAAGGGCGAGCTGTACAACTACGACCCCGCCACCGGCGACGCCCGCAGCTGCGGCACCGCCGCCAGCCTGTGCGGCGTGGAAAAAGCGCTGGAAGAAAAGGACGGGCAGGCGCTGCAGCTTGCCCTCCGCCGCGACCTGCTGCTGCACAGCGTCATGGCATTTCTGAAGGGGTTCCCCATGCTGAACTGCGGCGATGAGATCGGCCAGCTGAACGGCTGGGACTACAAGCAGGACGAAACGCTGGCCGAGGACAGCCGCAACCTCCACCGCAGCAAATTTGATTGGGCAAAAGCGAAACGGCGGGGCACCCCCGGCACCCTGCAAAACACGCTGTGGCAGGGTCTTGCCGAACTGCGCCAGATGCGCGCCGACTGCTGCTTTGCGCCAGACGCCGCCGTGACCACCTGGGGAACCGATAACACCGCCGTGCTGGTGCTTGTGCGCAAGTGTGACGAGCAGACCATGGTCGCCCTGTTCAATTTCAGCGAACAGGAGCAGCAGTTCCGCGTGGACAGCCCCTTCCTCCTCGGCCTGCCGGATGTCGTCTCTCTCGCACCTTATGAGGCGAAAATTGTGTGAGTGTATGAACCGCTGCATGATCCTACAGTGCTTTTTTGTCCCGTAAGAAGGCCGTATGACAGAAATATGTTTGAAGTGTGTCTTTGTGATGAGTTGCTCTATGTTGTGTTCACATTTCGGATTTCACAGGAGCACAGGATGCGGAAGGATGTCTGCACAATGAAACAAAAAAACTATTTGGTATGCCCATTTTGCAAAAAGGAAACGAACAT
>JBJEYG010000310.1:0-4226 GCA_051886555.1 Gemmiger sp. | reverse complement strand
CTGCCCACTGCTGGCACGGCGGAAAGCTGCCTGGGAGAGAGCCTTACTGTCACCGCCGACGAGCCGGCGGACACTCCGTTGGTGCAGTTTATCAGCCTGACCAAAGGGGGCAAAACTCTCGCTCAGATAAAGCCGGGAGATTATGCCATCCAGTATCAGGTCGGGCCGGTGAACATTACCCGGCGCGCGCTTACCGGAACCATTACGACCGGCAGTGCGGAAAAAACTTATGACGGCTCTGCACTGACCGAGGAAAGCTACCGGCAGGACAATGTGACGGGACTGGCCGGTACCGACAAGATCCAGGTGATTTGCACCGGCAGCCAGACCGAGATCGGCAGCGGTGAGAATCTGTGCACGATTACCATTGTAAACGCGCAAGGCGAGGATGTGACCGCATATTATGACCTGAGCGGGCTGACTGTGGTACCTGGTACGCTGACGGTAACGAAGGCGGTTCCTGCCCCGACGGATGCACCGGCCCCGACGGACAGCCACCCGGAGATTGCCCGGCTGATCGCCGAGGGCAAGTGGGGTGGTACGCCCACGCCCGCCGCGGCTGTGCGTGTGCCCCAGACCGGCGACAACTTCGCGCTGACCACTGTGGCAGCGGTGATGCTGGCCGCACTGGCCGCGCTGGTGGTCGTGGTGGTCCTGCGCCGCCGCAAGCACAACAGAACGTAAAAAACGCAAACGCGGAACAGCGCCGTCTGGGTGATGCCGGGACGGCGCTGCTTTGACATAAAACCATGAGCAGAAAAATAAAAGATCTGACCGGGCAGCGGTTCGGGCGGCTGGTGGCGGTGGAGCCGACCAAAGAGCGGTCGCCGGGCGGTTCGGTCATGTGGCTGTGCCGCTGTGACTGCGGCAGAACCTGTATTGCGTCCGGAAGGCTTCTGTGCAAGGGCGAGCGTATCAGCTGCGGGTGCGGCAGCCATCTGGACGAGACAAACATGGTGGGACGCCGGTTCGGCATGCTGACGGTCATCGGCGAGGCGGGGCGTAACGGCCTCAATCGGCGCTGGCTGTGCCGCTGTGACTGCGGCTGCACGCTGGAAGTCTGGCAGTCCAACCTGCTGGGCGGGCGCAGCAAGAGCTGCGGCTGCCAGAAAAAACATATGCTTTGATGTGCGCCGGCGTGTAAAATTTACACGCCGGCGCCGTCTGTTCTTTATTTTTCCATATTTGACCGGTATAATAAGCTTATATTTTGGGTTATATGCCCGTTTTTGGCTATGGGGAGGAACAGAGGATATGGCAAACGGATTGGGGAACAGCAAGATCCTTGTCGTGGACGACGACAAAAACATCTGCGAACTGCTGCGGCTTTACCTGGTGAAGGAGGGCTTTGCGGTGACGCTGGCTTACGACGGCAACGAAGCGCTGGCCGATTTTGAAAAGATCAAACCGGACCTGGTCCTGCTGGACGTGATGATGCCCGGCATGGACGGGTGGGAAGTCTGCCGCAAGATCCGGGCAAACAACAAGACGCCCATCATCATGCTGACCGCCAAGGGCGAGACCTACGACAAGGTGCTCGGCCTGGAGCTGGGCGCTGACGATTACATCGTCAAGCCTTTCGACGCCAAGGAGGTCACCGCGCGCATCAAGGCGGTGCTGCGCCGCTGCACCACCGACGAGGAGGCCACCAAAGGCGTATACGATTTCGACAACCTGCACCTGGACATGAACCGCTATGAGCTGAAGGTCAAGGGCAAGGTGGTGGAGGCGCCGCCCAAGGAACTGGAACTGCTGGCCTGCCTGGCCGGACACCCCAACCGGGTGTACACCCGCGACCAGCTGCTGGACGAGGTGTGGGGCTTTGAATACTACGGTGACTCCCGCACCATCGACGTACATGTCAAGCGCCTGCGTGAAAAGCTGGAGGGCGCCAGCGACCAGTGGAACCTCAAGACCGTCTGGGGCGTGGGTTATAAATTCGAGGTGAAGGATTAAAGTGCGCCGGAAAACAGTCAGCGGGGAATTTTTCTCCATTATGGCGACGGTACTGCTGCTGGGCCTGGCCGTAATGTGTTTGACCCAGACCGCCCTTTCCACCGCCTACTTTGCCGAGCAGAACCGCGACTCGCTCAACGGGGTGCTGAACGGCGCCGTCGCGCTGGGCGAGATCTACGCCGGCGAGGGCAGCGTGGTCACCTCCGGCGAGCTGGCCGGAGCGGAGAAGAACCGCGTGGAATCGGCCCTGGCCATCTTTAACACCGCCACCGACACGGTGGTCTATGTGGCCGACCCCAGCGGCCGCGTCGTGCTGAGCACCGGCGACGGCGAGGTGATCGAGGGCAGCTATGTGCCCGCCGACGTTCTGAAAGAAGTGGCCGCAGACCCCGATTTCTTTGCCAAAAGTACGCTGGACGGCCTGTACACCCAGCGGTACTACACCGTGGGCCGCAAGGTGGAGTTTGCGGGCAAGACGGGGTATATTTTCGCTGCCTCCTGCATGGGCGGGCTGAGCAGCTATGTGGGCGATATGACCAGCATGTTCGTACTGTCCGCCGGGCTGATGCTGCTGGTGTGCAGCGCATTGTCGCTGGTATTTGCGCGGCGGATCACCAGACCCATCGAGGACATCAGCCGCGCGGCGCGCCAGCTGGGCAGCGGCGACTTTACCGCCCGCGCGCCGGTGGGCGGCTGTGAGGAACTTGCCGAGTTCGCCACCACTTTCAACAATATGGCGGCGCGGCTGCAGACCATCGACAATTCCCGCGGCCAGTTCATGGGCAACATCGCCCACGAGCTGCGCACCCCCATGACCAGCATCAAGGGCTTTATCGACGGCATGCTGGACGGTACTATCCCGCCGGAGGATCACCAGCATTATCTGGAGATCGTCAGCGGCGAGACGGGACGCCTGGCCCGGCTGGTGCAGAACATGCTGGACATCACCCGCCTGGAGGCCGGCGAGTACAAGGTCAGCGCCCGCGACTATGACCTGTGGGAGACGCTGACCGACGTGGTGCTCACCGACGAGCAGCGCATCGAGGACGGAAAGATCGATATTCAGGGCCTTGCCCCCGACCATATGCTGGTGCACGCCGACCCGGACCTGGTGCATCAGGTGGTGTACAACATTGTGGACAACGCCATCAAGTTCACACCGCCCGGCGGTGTGATCCGCTTCGCCGTGCGCCAGGAGGACGGCATGGTGGAGACCAGCATCGAGAACACCGGCGCGGGCATCGCCGCCGACGCGCTGCCCTATGTGTTCGACCGTTTTTACAAGGAGGACCGCTCCCGTGGCCTGAACACCCGCGGCAGCGGCCTGGGCCTGCACATCTGCAAGGTCCTGATCACCCTTTCGGGCGGCCAGATCAAAGTGGAGAGCGAGGAGGGCCAGTGGTGCCGCTTCACCTTCACATTGCCTGCGGCAAAATAATTCTATACAGAGATCGGGCGCCCCCGCGCAGTGCGGGGGCGCCCGAATTTTTTTGTGTGAAAAAGACGGTATTGCGCCCAAACCGGATACAATGAAACAGGAAAGACAACCGAATGAAAGGAAGGCCGACAATGCCGAACAATTACGGATACATCCGCGTGTCCAGTACCGACCAGAACGAGGAGCGGCAATGGATCGCCCTGCGGGAGATGGGCGTGCAGGAGCGGTTGATTTATATGGACAAGCAATCCGGCAAGGATTTTGAGCGCCCACAGTACAAGCGAATGGTGCGCAGACTGCGAAAGGGCGATCTGCTGTATGTGCTCAGCATCGACCGGCTGGGCCGCAATTACCTGGAGATCCAGGACCAGTGGAAACTGCTGACGCGGGACATCGGGGTGGACATCGCCGTGATCGACATGCCGCTGTTGGATACCCGCAACGGCAAGGACCTGATGGGGACGTTTATTGCCGACCTGGTGCTGCAGATCTTATCCTTCGTGGCGCAGAACGAGCGGGAAAACATCCACGCACGGCAGGCGCAGGGCATCGCGGCAGCCAAAGCGCGGGGCCAGCACCTGGGCCGCCCACGCAAGGCCCTGCCGGACGGCTTCGACGAAGCCCTGGCGGACTGGCAGGATGGCCTTCGCGCCATGGACAGCGTGCTGAAGGAATACGGCATCAGCGAATCGACGTTTTTCCGCCGGCTGAAAGAACTGCAGAAAAGCAGGAATGAAAACGAAAAAACTGCCGAAAGGTGTACCTTTTGACAGTAAACAAAGTATAGCGCGAAACACTATTAAAATCAAGAGATTCCCTTGAATTTTTCCTT
>JBJEYG010000309.1:0-4228 GCA_051886555.1 Gemmiger sp. | reverse complement strand
TTTTGAGATTTTTTTCGGAGCCTTTCGACTCCGTCCGCCTCTCGCGAAGCAGCTTGATTATATTATCACCAGTTGCGCCCTTTGTCAACACTTTTCGCACAAAAAATTTCACACTTTTTTGTACTCTGTGTATATAGTGGACCCCGTCTTTTTGTCGCCAATATCTTGTGCCCATTGCATTTCTTCCTTATTTATTATAGGATAAAGGCAGGAAAGGAAGTGTCCCCTCGTATGCTGCTTGCTCTGAACATCGGCAACACCTATATTACATTCGGCGCCTACACTGCCGACGGAAAGCTAAGTTTCTCTGCCCGGCTGTATGCCGACCCCGCCGCCAGCGTGGATGAGCTTACCTATAAGATCATCAATCTGCTCAGCCTGTACGGTGCCTCCCCGCTGGACATCGAATCGGTCATCCTGTCCAGTGTTGTTCCGGCGCTGACCGGCCGTGTCCGCGAAGCAATTTCCAAAATGTGCGAAGCACACATCCTTCAGATCGGTCCCGGTTTGAAGAGCGGTGTCCCCATCCGCCTGGACACGCCCTCTCAACTGGGCGGCGAACTGCTTTGTGCGACGGTCGCAGCCTTGAAGCTGCGTAAACCGCCGCTGATCGTACTGCAGATGGATACCGCCACTACCATGCTGGCAGTGAACGCAGCGGGCAGCATTGTGGGCGGTGCAATTTTGCCCGGGCCGCAGATCTCACTGTCTGCGCTTGTCCGGAATACCGCCCAACTGCCGCAGGTGGACATTGACGCCTCCCCAAAAGGCGTTCTGGGCGCCAACACGCCGGATTCGGTTCACAGCGGCATTGTGAATGGTACTGCCGCCATGCTGGAAGGCATGATCGCACGGTTCCGCACTGCCATGAAGGCCCCCGATGCCCCGGTGGTGGCCACCGGCAATCTGCCGGCCAGCATCCGCAGCGCCTGCAAAGAGGAACTCCTCTACCGCGAGACGCTGGTTCTGGACGGACTGTATGCCATCTGGAAGCGCAACCAGCATTGACCGCGCGGGAGGCTATGGAATGACTGTATTTTTGACCAGCAGCCCCACCGGCTGCCCCTTTGACCCCGGCCCCGCCGTGCCGGTACTGGATCCCTCCAACGGTTTTGTGGACCGCCTGCGGGATGTCTGGCCCGCCACGCCGCCCGCCTGCCTGATGCTGGCCTCCGACCCGGACGGTTATGACCGCAACGATCAGATGCGCGGTGTATTTGAGCAGTGCTTTGCCGAAGCGGGGCTGCCCTTTTCCCGTACGGTGGTATGCGACCGGCGCAACGCGGCGCAGTTTTCCGCTTTGCTGGCGAACAGCGGCTTTGTGATTTTGTGCGGCGGGCATGTGCCCACCCAGAATCGCTTCTTTGCCTGTCTGGGGGCCGCGGCGGCGTTGCAGGCCTACACCGGTATCGTGCTGGGGATCAGTGCTGGCACCATGAATGCCGCCGACCCGGTGTACGCCCAGCCGGAGGAACCGGGCGAGGCCAGCAACCCGGCATTTGAGCGCTGGCTGCCCGGCCTTGGGCTGACCCGCACCAACGTGTTGCCTCACTTTCAGATGACACGCAGCTGGACAGTGGACGGCCTGCGCCTGCTGGAGGATATCGCCCTGCCGGACAGCTTCCGGCGGCCGCTTGTTGCGCTCCCTGACGGTTCCTACTTGTTGGTCAGCGACGGCGTTGAGCGGCTGTACGGCGAAGCCTGGCTGCTGCGAGACGGACAGGCAGAGCACCTTTGCGCCGACGGTTTGCCGATCCGTGCGCTTTTGGGACGCCAATAGAGTCCTTTTGTATTACATAGGAAAAACACCGGGCCGCCTTAACGGGCAGCCCGGTGGTTTTTGTCAAAGATGGGTGGTCAGTGCACGAAGTCCTCGCGCATGGGGGTGAAGAAATCCAGCAGAATGCCGCTCTCCAGGCAGACGCAGCCGTGGCGTACGCCGTGCTCCTTCAGCAGGGTATCCCCGGGGCCGACCTCGCGGGTCTCGTCCCCGATGGTAAAGCGGAACCGGCCGGACACCACATAAGAAATCTGTGTGTGGGGGTGGCTGTGCATTGCGCCTACGCCGCCGGCCTCAAAGCGGTTTTCCACGCACATGGCGTCCTTGCCGTAAGCCAGGATGCGGCGCTGTACGCCGGGAGCCACCTGCTCGGTCTTTGCTTCCGCAGCCGGGAACCAGGGCGCACCCATATGCTGTTTCATGCAGGCCTCCTTAGTGGATGAACACCGGGCCAAGCGGGTTCTGGATGGGGCTGACATAACCGCCGATGAGTTTGGGCAGCGCAAGGCTGATGTCAGGCACAAAGGTCAGCAGCAGCAGTGCAACGAACATGCACAGATAGAACGGCAGGGTTGCCTTGACGACCTTTTCCATGGGGCGCTTGGCAATGGCGGAACCGATAAACAGAACCGCACCGACAGGTGGGGTCAGCAGGCCGATGCCGCAGTTGAGCACCACGATAATACCGAACTGGATGGGATCGATGCCGATAGAGGTAGCGATGGGCAGCAGGATGGGAGTGGCGATCAGAATGATGGGCGCCATGTCCATGATGCAGCCCAGAACCAGAATGATCAGATCCAGCAGCAGCGCGATGAGGATGGGGTTGTCAGTCAGACCGGTGATGGCGTTGGCAGCCAGATCCGGCACATGCAGGGTGGTGAGGCAGTAACCGAACGCATTGGAGCAGGCGATCAGGATCATCACGATGGACAGAGTGTTGACGCACTCATCCAGCGCTTTCCAGACGCCCTTCCAGTCCAGGCCCTTGTAGACGAACACCGACACGAACAGCGAGTAGATGACCGCAATGGCGGCAGACTCGGTGGCGGTAAATAAGCCGCCGACCACACCGAACACCACGATAATCACTGCCGCCAGCGCCCAGATGGAGGTGCCCAGCTGCTTGAAAAATACGCTGATGCGGAAAGGCTCGCCCTTGGGGTAGTTGCGTTTGACCGAAATAATGTAAGAACCGATCATCAGGCTGACGGCCAGCAACGCGCCGGGCACATAGCCGGCCAGGAACAGGCTGCCTACGCTGATGCCACCGGCGGTGGTGGCATAGATGATCATGTTGTGGCTGGGAGGAACCAGCAGGCCCTCGCAGGAAGAGGTGATGGTGACGGCGGTGGAGAAGTCGGCGTCGTAACCCTGGTCCACCATCATGGGGATGAGGATGGAACCGAGGGAGGCGGTGTCCGCCGAGGCGGAACCGGAGATGCCGCCGAAGAAGTAGGAGGCGACGATGTTGACCATCGCCATGCCGCCGCGCATCCAGCCGACGCAGGCGTTGGCCAGGTCGATCAGCTTTTCACTGATGCCGCCTGAGCCCATCAGCACGCCCATGGTGATAAAGAACGGCACCGCCATCAGGCTGAAGGAGGAGATGCCCTTGATCATCTGCTGGCAGAGCGTTGCCAGGCTGAGACCCTGGTAAGCAAGGCAGAAAATGGTGGACAATGCCACCGCGTACGCAATGGGAAAACGCAGGAAAATCATTACGAAGAAGCTGCCCAGCAGGATAATGATAGCCATGGTTTGAGCGTCCATTATTCGTCAGCCTCCTTCAAAAAAATACTTTTGATGTGGTTGTACAGCGCCTCGATCTCAAAAACGATCATGGCGACGCCGGCCAGCGGTACAGGGAAGTACATCCAGAAGCGGGACAGCCAGGGCATTGACACATAGGTGCCGCGGCCGCCCAGCGTGGAGGCATACTTCCAGCCTTCGACCAGCATAACGATGGCCAGGAACAGCACCGCCACGTCTGCCAGAATGTCCAGCGCTTTGATCAGCGCTTTGGGCAGATAGCGGTCAAACGCAGTCATGCGGATGTGCGCACCGCGGCGGATGGCCAGCGCGGCGGAAAGCACCGCCATGTAGCTCATCAACGTCAGCACGACCTCTTCGCTCCAGGCAGGGTCCTTGATAAAGGGAACGTACCGTCCGATTACGGCATAGGTAGTAATCAGAATGTCTGCGATCAGCAGCACCTTGCAGATAAACAGGAAAATTTTATAGACCCAGTCATATACGGGGCGGATTTTATCCAGTGTGTTGAAAATCCCCTGCATATAGAAGCCCCTTTCATTCAAATTTGCCCGAAAAATCACAGGCGCAGGGTCGCGCGTGCGCCCCCGCGCCTGTGAAATCATTTTAAACGGAATCGGGTATCTCCCGGTTTTTCAGTTCCGCACAATCAGCCCTTCATATCCAGAATCTGCT
>JBJEYG010000308.1:0-4233 GCA_051886555.1 Gemmiger sp. | reverse complement strand
GGAATAATGCTGAACGCCACCCAAACCATTACGGTTATCCACCACGAAAACACCCCCGCCGATTCCTACGTCTGTCGGGTGATCCGCGGTGCAAGCTGGTACAGCCAACTTCGGGCTGGTACCGACGTTACCACAAACGGCTTTAACGCCGCGCGGGTGTACAAGGTGCGTATCCCGGCGGAGGCCGCCCCCGGCCTAGTTTGCGAAGCGGGCGACCGGGTCTGCCCCGGCGCGCTGCAAGACGTGACCGGGGCGCAGTTTGCCGCCCTTCCACGCACCCACGGGGGCTTTACCGTGCTGGATGTGCACCCCAATTTGAATGGGGCGTTTCCGCACTATTACATCGAGGGGGGGTAGGCCATGGGCAAAAACACCTCGCTGGTGATCCATACCCCCAGGGGCACCCTCTCGCAGGTTGCAGGCAGGGGCGGGGGGGCCACCGTGGAAATCCGGTGGGAGTCGGGTTTTGGACCCGACTGGACCGCACGGTTGCAGGGCGCGCAGGCCGCCTTTGATGCCGAGGTGCTGCGGGTGACCGAGCCATATGTACCCTACGACACCCATCTGCTGGCCCGCTCGGCCGACCTGGCCAGCGACGTGGGCGGCGGTACCCTGGAGTGGGCCACCCCATACGCCGCCGCTCAATACTATGACACCAGCGATTCCCGCGGGTACGACCCACTGGCCGGCGCCCACTGGGGTGAGCGCATGAAGGCCGACCGGCTCCCAGAGTTGGAGCGTTTTGCGAAAGGAGAGGTAAAAACGTGATCGAGTCCATGCGCTCCTGGCTGCTGGCCTGCCCGCTTCTGGCAGGCGACCGCCTGAACGTGAACTACTTGGGCGACCAGAGCTTGGAATACGCCCTGTATGAAGCGCCCACCCAACCCGTTTTGCGGCGCTATCTGGATGGCAGTACCCAGCGCCGCGCCGCTTTTGCCTTGGCCGCCGTGCAGGATTACAGTCCGGACATTCTGCAAAACCTGGCAGCCTCCGGTTTTTGGGAGCAGCTTACCGATTGGGTGGAGCTGCAAAACCGGCGGCGCAATTTTCCCGCGCTGGGACCGGGCAAAACGCCCCGCAAAATCGAAGTGACAAGCACCCACTACCTGCTTCGCACCACCCCGAGCACGGCGCGCTACCAGGTACAGCTTGCCCTGACCTACGAACAGAAAGGAACAAGACGATGAAAGTATCCGAATTGATGAAAGGCATCACGCCGGACCCTACCTTTGAGGGCTTTGCCACCAACGACGATTTTGTGCTGGCGGTAAAAACCGAAGCCGACCAAACCACCCCCAACGATTACACGGTGGTGCAGCTGGGTGTGACCGGCCACGAGGGCAGCCTGAACCCCGAAACCTCTGACAATCAGTATATCCGTACCGGCAAGGTCACCACCAAAACCGGCGTGCAGCGCAAGTTCGCCATCAGTGGTGACCGCTATGAGGGCGACGATTTCCAGGATTACTGCATGAGCCACAAAATCAAGTTTGGCCATGGGCAGGAGGTTGTTACCGACTATGTGTATTTCTCGATGCTCACCGGCAAGGGCGAAAAGGGCAAGGTTACGGTGATCGTTAACGAGGACCAAACCGGCGAGGCCGGCTCCAACGCAGGCTTCAGCGTGGACCTGACCGGCACCCATACGCCCACCGAATACACCTACACCGCCACCGCGTAAAGGAGGAAAAGCAATGAATCTTCACGATATGGGTCTTGAAATGAACCTGGCCAGCGCCAACTTTGCCGATAGGTACGAAACCGCATTCGACGCTATGAAGGCCGCCTGCGACCACATGCCTCAGGCCTATGCCGCAGGCATTCGCGCTCAAATCAACGCCGTGCATGCCCTGGTGGATACCATTTGGGGCGAAGGAACCTACGCCGGGCTCAAGCTGGACGAGGACGATCTGATGCCCCACCTGGATTTGGTGGAAGCCATCGTGGCCGAGGCCACTACCCAAAGCGCCCGCATCCGCGACCGGTACGCCAAATACCGACCCAACCGGGCCGAGCGCCGGGCGGGCGGCAAAAAATGAACCTGCTTACCGACGCGATGCCCCGGGCGGTGGCGGGTCTGCCAATTGACACCAGCTTCCGGCGCATGGTGCAGTTTGAACTGCTGATGGACGACGCTACCGTGCCCGCCGTCGACAAGATCGGCCTGGCCATCGACCTTTTGTACCTGCGCCCCATCCGGGATTTGCAGGCCGCCTGGGAGGGGCTGCTGTGGTACTACCGGGGCGGTGAACCAGCTCACGCCGAAGGCTGCGGCCAGACGGCCGCCCGGCCCCGCCGGTCCTACAGCTTTGCCCAGGACGATGGCTACATCTACGCCGCCTTCTGGCAGGTGTACGGGCTGGATTTGCAGCAAACCGACCTGCACTGGTGGGCGTTCCGGAAGCTATTGTTCGCTCTGCCAGACACCTGCCTGATGGGCCGCATTATGGGCTACCGGCTTGCAGATACCTCGAAGCTGAAGGGGGCCGAGCGCAAGCGCATAGAAGAGCTGCAGCGGGCGTTTGCCATCCGCACCGAGCTGGAGAACGCCTTCTCCGCCTCCGAGCGGGCTGCGGCCATGCGAACCCGGGCGCTGCGCCGCTACAAGGAGGCGATGCAATGGAAAAACAGATCCGGCAGGTAAACTGCCCTTACTGCGGCTACCGAATGCCGGTGTGGAAGACCCGCGCCGCATCCTGCCGCGGCGTGTGGCTGCGCTGCAAAAACAAAACCTGCAAAAAAGAATTTGAACTGAAGATACCCAAATAGCCAGTGCCATCATGCGCCCGTGCAAACCGCATGGGAGGTGTATGCATGGCAACGGCGGATTTTCATATCATTGGCGATACCAAGCTGGACGGCAGTGGATTCCAGAAGGGTCTGGGCAAGCTGGGCAACCTGGCGGCAAAGGGCTTGGCCGTTGTAAGCGGCGCGCTGGCCGGTATGGGCGCTTACGCCATAAAGGTGGGCAGCGAGTTTGAATCCGGCATGAGCGAGGTGGCCGCAATTTCCGGTGCCACCGGAGACGATTTAACCCGCCTAGCCGACAAAGCCAAGGAGATGGGCGCCGCCACCAAGTTCAGCGCCACCGAAAGCGCCGAAGCCCTGAAATACATGGCCATGGCCGGCTGGGATACCGAGAACATGCTGGCGGGCCTGCCAGGCGTGATGAACCTGGCCGCCGCCAGCGGCGAGAGCTTGGCGGCGGTATCAGACATTGTGACCGACGCCATGACCGCCTTTGGCGAAACCATCGACGAAGGCAGCATCACCCACTTTGCTGATGTGCTGGCAGCGACATCCAGCAGCGCCAACACCAACGTGGGGCTGATGGGAGAGACCTTCAAGTATGTGGCCCCACTGGCGGGTGCGCTGGGGTATTCCATCAACGATACCGCCCAGGCCATCGGCCTGATGGCCAACGCCGGCATCAAGGGCGGGCAGGCCGGCACCGCGCTGCGTGCGATCCTTTCCCGGCTGACCAATCCCACAAACGAGGTCACCTCCGCAATGGCTGCGCTGGGGCTTTCCATGACCGACGCCAGCGGCGAAGCACTGCCACTAGGCATGCTTATGGAAAACCTGCGTCAAGCCTTTGCGGGCCTGAGCGAGGCAGAAAAAACGCAGATGGCCGCCGCCCTGGGCGGTCAGGAGGCCATGAGCGGCCTGCTGGCCGTTGTGAACGCCAGCGAGGAGGACTACGCTAAGTTGGCCGACGCCATTGCCGACTCAGACGGCGCTGCCTCCGCGATGGCCGCCACCATGAACGACAACTTGCAAGGCTCCATCACGATTTTGAAATCGGCGTTGGAGGGGCTTGGCATCCAGTTTTACGAGAGCATCGACGCTCCGCTACGGGAGATCGCCCAGGCCGCAACTACCTACGTGGGCATCCTGTCCGACGCATTTGTCTCCGGCGGGCTTACCGCTCTGGTGCAGGCGCTGGGAAGCGTTCTGGCCGACGCTGCCACTCAGCTTGTGCAGACGGCCCCGCAGCTTGTTTCTGCTGCCGTCTCGGTGGTGGACGCGCTGGTTGCGGGCCTGGCCGCCAACGCGCCGCAACTTTTGGACGCGGCCACCGCCCTGGGCGCGGCGCTGCTGCAGGGCCTGGCCGGGCTGCTGCCCACCGTTGGCAGCTTTGCGGCAAGCCTGTTCGCCGCGCTGTACCCCCGCCTAATGGAGGGCGTGCCCCGCCTGACCGAGCTGGGCATCGACTGGCTGGGCGCGCTGGGC
>JBJEYG010000307.1:0-4234 GCA_051886555.1 Gemmiger sp. | reverse complement strand
CCTTGAACTCACGCAGCAGACGGTCGACGATGATCTCCAGATGCAGCTCGCCCATGCCGGCGATGATGGTCTGGCCGGTCTCCTCGTCGGTCCAGGTCTTGAAGGTCGGGTCTTCCTCGGCGAGCTTGGCCAGGCCAATGCCCATCTTCTCGGAACCGGCCTTGGTCTTGGGCTCGATGGCGACACGGATAACCGGCTCGGGGAAATCCATGCTCTCAAGGATGATCGGATGGTTCTCGTCGCACAGCGTGTCACCGGTGGTGGTGTTCTTCAGACCGACAGCGGCGGCGATATCGCCGGCGTAGCAGATGTCGATGTCCTTCCGGTTGTTGGCGTGCATCTGCAGGATACGGCCGATACGCTCGTTCTGATCCTTGACGGAGTTGTAGACGGTGGTGCCGGCCTCAACGGTACCGGAGTACACGCGGAAGAAGCACAGCTTGCCGACGTACGGGTCGGTCATGATCTTGAACGCCAAAGCAGAGAACGGCTCATTATCGTTGGAAGGACGATCTTCCTCCTCGCCGGTCTCGGGATTGGTGCCGTGGATTGCGGGCACGTCGGTGGGCGCGGGCATATAGTCCACAATGGCGTCCAGCAGTTTCTGAACGCCGCGGTTCTTGTAAGAGGAACCGCAGACAACGGGAACGATCTCGTTGGAAATGGTGCCCTTGCGCAGGCCGGCCTTGATTTCCTCCTTGGTCAGCTCCTCGCCGTCCAGGTACTTCATCATCAGCTCTTCGTCGACTTCGGCAACAGCCTCAATCAGCTTTTCACGCCACTCCTGTGCCTCGGCGAGCATATCCTCGGGAATATCCTCAACGCGCACGTCGTTGCCCATATCGTCGTAGTAGACGTCAGCCTTCATATCGACCAGGTCAATGATGCCCTTGAAGGTATCTTCCTTGCCGATGGGCAGCTGGATGGGCACGCCGTTGGCATGCAGACGGTCGTGCAGCATCTGCACGCAGCGGAAGAAGTCCGCACCCATGGTATCCATCTTGTTGACATAAACCATGCGGGGGACCTTGTATTCGTCAGCCTGACGCCAAACGGTCTCAGACTGCGGCTCGACACCGCCCTTGGCGGCCAGAACGGTCACGGAACCGTCCAGCACGCGCAGGGAACGCTGAACCTCAACGGTGAAGTCCACGTGGCCCGGGGTGTCGATGATGTTGATGCGATGCCTGTTTTTCTTGAAGGCAACAGGGTCGTGCTGGGTCTCGGTGTGGCTCCAATAGCAAGTGGTAGCGGCGGAAGTAATGGTGATACCACGCTCCTGCTCCTGTTCCATCCAGTCCATCGTAGCAGCGCCGTCGTGCACCTCACCGATCTTATGGTTGATGCCGGTGTAGTACAGGATACGCTCGGTGGTGGTGGTCTTACCTGCGTCGATGTGGGCCATGATACCGATGTTTCTGGTCATTTGCAGAGAAACGTCTCTCGGCGTAGCCATGACTTAAACCTCCTCAGTAAAAACAAGCGATCAATAGCGGTAGTGCGCGAAAGCCTTGTTGGCCTCGGCCATCTTGTGAGTATCCTCACGCTTCTTGACAGCAGAACCGGTATTGTTGGTGGCGTCGATGATCTCGGCGGCCAGACGAGCAGACATGGTCTTCTCACCGCGGTTACGGCTGTACAGAGTCAGCCAGCGCAGGCCCAGGGTCTCGCGGCGGGCGGGGCTGACCTCCAGGGGAACCTGGTAGGTGGAGCCGCCGACACGGCGGGCCTTGACTTCGAGGCTGGGCATGATGTTCTCCATAGCTTTTTCGAACATCTCCAGGGGATCGTTGCCGCTCTTTTCCTTCACGATATCAAAAGCATCGTAAACGATCTTCTGAGCGACGCCCTTCTTGCCGTCCAGCATGATCGAGTTGATCAGGCGGGTGACCATCTTAGAGTTGTAAATAGGATCTGCCAGAACGTCGCGCTTGGCGACATTACCTCTTCTAGGCATCTTTCTTCCCTCCTTCACAGAATGATATCATCGGTACTCGAAAGTATTGAAACTCCCGTAAGGCCACAAAGAGGCATTTTGACATACCTTTTATGGCGAAAAGATGTTTCCTTACTTCTTGGCACCGGCCTTGGGACGCTTCGCGCCGTATTTGCTGCGGGCCTGGTTACGGTTCGCAACACCCTGCGTATCCAGAGTACCACGGATGATGTGGTAACGGACACCGGGCAGATCCTTGACACGGCCGCCACGGATCAGAACGACGCTATGCTCTTGCAGGTTATGGCCGATACCGGGAATGTAAGAGGTGACCTCGATACCATTCGTGAGGCGGACACGGGCAACTTTGCGCAGAGCAGAGTTGGGCTTCTTGGGGGTCATGGTACGAACCGCAGTGCAGACGCCACGCTTCTGGGGGCTTTCCAGATCGGTGTACTCCTTCTTCTGGGAGTTGTAGCTCTTGAGAAGAGCGGGAGCGGTGCTCTTGCGGACGCTGACCTCACGGCCCTTGCGTACGAGCTGGTTAAAAGTAGGCATTTCTTTTCTCCTTTCTTCGATTATTCCGCATAAGTCCGGGCACAGTATGCCCCACAGACTCACGCAAGTTATATTCTAAGGCACCAAACGCGGATTGTCAAGAGTCTTGACAAAAATCCGAAGAAAAATTCGTGTAAAACGGAGAAAATATTTCTTCAGAAATCCGGGATCGGGCCATTCCTCCGGCTGGTGTTTTGCTGTCGTGAGGGTTACGCTTTCCGGCAGATCATATCCCAGGTCTGTTCCGCCTGATCCAGGATACGCTCGAACTTGTTCAGTGCCGCGTCCACCGGGGCCGGAGTGGTCAGATCGACGCCCGCCGCCTTCAGTTCCTCCAGCGGGTAGGCGCAGCCGCCCATGGACAAAAAGCCCAGATACCGTTCGGCCGCGGGTTTCCCTTCCGAGAGGATTGCTTCGGACAGCGCCACCGCGGTGGAATAGCCGGTGGCATACTGGTAAACGTAGAACGGGCGGTAGAAATGCGGAATGCGGCTCCACTCGTATTGGATCTCGTCATCCAGCACCATGTCAGGGCCGAAATACTGCGCCACCAGCTTTTTGTACAGCGCATTCAGTGCGCCCGCGCTGAGCGCTTCGCCCCGCTGGGCCATTGCGTGAGCCTCCCGCTCAAATTCCGCGAACATGGTCTGACGGTAAACGGTACCCTTGAAGTTTTCCAGATACTGATTGAGCAGATACATCCGCGTGCGCGGGTCGGGATCGGCGCGCAGCAGCTGCTCGATCATCAAATTTTCATTCACCGTGCTGGCCACCTCGGCCACAAACAGCGTGTAGTTGGCGTACTGGGGCGGCTGGTTCCGGTTGGAAAGCAGCGTGTGCATCGAATGTCCCATCTCATGGGCGATGGTGGAAACGCTGTCCAGCGTGCCGGTAAAGTTGGTCAGAATGTAGGGGTTGGAATCGTAGGTGCCGCTGGAATAGGCGCCGCCGCTCTTTCCCTTATTGGGGTACACGTCGATCCAGCGGCTTTCAAAGCCGCGGCGCACTTCACGCACATAATCTTCGCCCAGCGGAGCCACCGCATCCAGCACCATTTGCCTGGCCTGCGCGTAGGTGTAGCTGTTTTTGCTCTCCCCCACCAGCGGCGCATATACATCGTACATGTGCAGTTCGTCCACGCCCAGGATCTTTTTGCGCAGCGTCACATAGCGGTACATCGCCGGCATGTGGGCGTGCACCGTTTCCACCAGATTGTCGTACACCGACAGCGGAATGTTGCCGCCCGCCAGCGACATTTCCCGGCTGGAACCGTATCCGCGCGCCTGGGCCTCGAACCAGGTTGCCTTGACCTGGGCGGCGTAGGACGCCGCAAAGGTATTATTGTGCTGACTGTAGGTTTTGTAGAAACTGTGGAATGTATTTTCCCGCAGGGTACGGTCGGCAGAGGATTCCAGCTGCACAAAGTTGGATCCGGTCAGCTCCACCGTCTCCCCTGCCCCGTTCTTGACGCTGTCAAACACCAGATCGGCATCCTGCAGGTTATCCGCAATGTCGCCGGGCGCGGACAGCACTTCCCCCATCGCGGCCATCAGTTTTTCCTCCGCCACCGAAAGGGTATGCGGCTTCTGGCGCAGCAGGTCCGCCAGGTGAAAGCGGTAGTCCGCGAGCATTGGATTTTCCACAATGGCGGTCAGCTGCTCCTGCGGCAGGCTGAGCAGTTCCGGCGAAGCAAAGGCCGTCAGTGAGGCAAGGCGGACATATTTGCTCATCACCCGGGCG
>JBJEYG010000306.1:0-4245 GCA_051886555.1 Gemmiger sp. | reverse complement strand
AGGACAGGATCACCTTGCCCGCACCGCTGGCAGGGTCGGCCAGCGTCTGGAACGCCTCCCGGAACTCAATGGGGGAGAAAACGTGGGTGATCAGCTGATTCACCCGGTCCAGATGGTCGGGCAGCAGTTCCACGACCTCGGGGAATTGCTGATACTGGTGCCGGGTACCCAGAATGGTCAGTTCCCTGGCGTTGATGGTTTTGAAATTGATGGGAACCGGTTCCTTGCCGAATGTCATGGCCACCAGACGGCCGGCAGGGGAGAGAAGTTCAATGGAGTGGGACAACAGTGCGGGTACGCCTGCCGCCTCAAAAACCACATTGACTCCCTCGCCGCCGGTGATTTTTTCGATGAGGGCGTCCAGATCCTGTTCCCTGGGGTTGACGGTGTAATCGGCCCCGAATCGCGTTGCCATTGCAAGGCGATTGCTGTTCGGTTCCGACACGATCACGGTGGCGCCGCGGGTTTTGGCAATGTCCGCCACGATCAGGCCGATCGGGCCTGCGCCGTGCACCAGGACGGTGTCGCCCGGCTGTACGTCGCCCCGCCAGTTGGCTTGCAGGCCGATGGTATACGGCTCACAAAGCGCGGCCTGTCGGTAGCTCATGCGGGAGGTATCGAACCGGTAAAGCTGCGAGCGGGGCATAACGGCGTAGTCGCGGAAGGTGCCGTCCACAATGCAGCCCAGCACCTTCAGGTCCCGGCACACGTTGTGGTGGCCGTGCCGGCAGGCATAGCAGTGCCCGCAGTAGGTGATCGGTTCAAATACTACACCGTCACCGGGGGCCAGATCCTGCACATCCGCGCCCACGGCGACCACTTCACCGGCCGCTTCATGGCCGATGACCACCGGATATTGGGCATAAGGATTGGTGCCGTGCATCACATGGACATCCGAGCCGCAGATACCTGCCGCGTGAATACGTACCAGGACCTGATCGGGCGCAGTGATTTGAGGTACGGGACGTTCCTCCATTACAATTTCATTCGGACCTTTTACAACAATCGCTCTCATATTCAAGCACCCTTTTGTAATAAATTTCTGTTTAAATACCGGGGCAGGACAGGAAACCGCCGTCTACCGCGATCACCTGGCCGGTGATGTAGCCGGACATATCCGGATCGGCGAAGAACTTCAGGGCGCCAACCAGTTCGCGCGGGTCGCCCAGGCGTCCCATCGGCGTACGGTGGATCACATTGTAGTAGCGCTGGGTGTAAGTGCCGTCCGGGTTGACATACATGTCATGGTTCAGCGGGGTCAGGAAGTAACCGGGGGCGACGGCGTTCACACGAACCTTGCCGCACTCGTTGGACAGATAGTTGGAAAGCCATTTGGTGAACATATCCACGGCCGCCTTGCTGCTGGCGTAGGCGGGCACCATGCTCAGCGCATCGTAGGCCGCCATGGAGGTGATGTTGATGATGGAGCAACCCTCGCGCCCCACCATGCCCACGGCGAACACCTGGCAGGCCATCACGGTGCCCAGCCAGTTGACGTTCATCACGCGCATCACATGGTCGCTGTCCAGATTGAACAGGGTGCGCTGCTTGGCGACCAGCTCGGCCATAGCGGCGGAGCGGTCCAGCGCGGGGTCGGGCTGCGCAACGGCGGTATCCTTTTCGTCGCCGGTGCGGTGGGCCTCCACGGTGGTCTTGGCCAGCGGGTCCTGGATGCCGGCGCAGTTGATCAATACCTCGTAAGTGCCGAACCGGCGGCACACCGCGTCCCGGGCGGCTTCCAGCGACGCTTTGTCGGTCACATCCACCTGAACGGCGGCGGCCGTGCCGCCCTCCCGGGTGATGCTGTCCACAACAGCCTGGGCCGCGGCAAGGTTGAAGTCCAGCACGGCGACCTGATACCCGGAAGCGGCAAATTCCTTGGCGAACACGCCGCCCAGGCCGCCGCCGGCGCCGGTGATCACAACAGTTTTACTCATGGAAAAAGACCTCCTGAACAGAAATTAAGTAAGAAAAACAGGACATTCGGCGAAAAAAGGCATTGGAAAGGAGCGGCCGGGAACGACCGCTCCTTTCCCGTACCACACAGAAGAATCAACCAAACAGAGAAGGAATCAACAACGTAATCGGCGGAACAAAAGACACCAGCATCAGCACGATCAAACTTGTGATGAGGAAAGGCATATTTGCCTTGAACGCTTTCCAGCTGGAAATTTTGCCGATCTGCGCACCGGTGCAGATGCACATGCCGACCGGGGGCGTGGTGAGGCCGATCATCAGGTTCAGAATGGCCATCAGCGCAAATTGTACGGGATCCATGCCGATGGCGGTGGCGACCGGCAGCAGGACCGGGAAGGTGATCAGGATGGCGGCCAGGCTTTCCATGAACATACCCACGAACAGCAACACGATGTTGATAAGCAGCGTGACCAGAATGCGGTTGGTGGTGATGCTCAGAATGGCGTTGGCGACCATTTGCGGGATGCGCTCGTTGGTCAGGATGAAAGCGAACACATTGGCCAGGCCGATCAGAATGATGATGCTGGCGCAGGAACGCATGTTTTCCGAGATGATGCGGGGTACGTCGCTCAGCTTGATCTCTTTGTAGACGAACACACCCACGATGAGGGAGTAGACGCAGGTGACAATGGATGCCTCGGTGGGCGTGAAGATACCGGAGAGGATACCGCCCAGCAGAATGATGGGCATCAGCAGCGCCCAGATGGCGTCCTTGGTGACGTTCCAGCGCTGACGCCAGGAGGAACGCTCATGACGGGGATAGTGACGCTTGACGGAGATCAGGTAGGTGGGAACGCACAGGGCAAGGCCCAGCAGAACGCCGGGAATCAGGCCGGCCTGGAACATTTTGCCCACCGAGATGCTGACGCACGAGCCGGCAATGACCATCGGGACACTGGGCGGAATGATGGGGCCGACCACCGACGACGCGGCCGTGACAGCCACCGAGAAGTCGTCATCGTAGCCGTCCTTCACCATGGCGGGGATCAGCATGCCGCCCAGCGAGCAGACGTCGGCAATGGCGGTACCGGAAATACCGGCGAACACCATGGACGCCACGATGTTCACCAGCGCAAGGCTGCCGGTGAAATGGCCCAGGAACGCGTTGCAGAAATCCAGAATGCGCTTGGTGATGCCGCCGCCGTTCATCAGCGCGCCGGCCAGCATGAAGCCGGGGATGCACAGCAGCGTGAAGGAATCCATGCCGGCGTAAAATTTCTGTGCCAGCACGGCAAGCGACATGTTGGATGTCGCCAGATAAAACAGGGAGGAAGCACCCAGGGAATAGGCGATGGGTACGTTCAGAAGCAGCAGAACCAGGAAAATGATAAACATCAATCCTACCATCGTTTATTCCCCCTTCCTCAGCAGAATGATCTCGTTGACGGCGTCCAGAACGTCATAGATCGCAGTCAGCACAAAAATACCCAGCGGAACAAAGTAGAAAATGCCCAGGTTGATTTGCAGCGAGGTGGAAAGCGAGCGGGTACCGACGGTAAAGTAAAGCTTTGCCTGCGGGATCCCTGCGATGCAGACCACCAGAATGACCGCATCCACGATCAGGTTGAGAACGTGGCGGACTTTGCCGTGCAGACGGGAAGCGATCACGTCAATGGACGCGTATTCGTGATATTTGATGGCCATCGGGCAGCCGATCATCACGGTGTATAAGAAAAACAGGCGGGTCATCTCGTCCGTCCAGGGCGCGGAAATGGCGGGAATGTACCGGGCGATGATCTGCACCAGAACACAGAACATCACGCACCCAAAGCCGAGCGCCGCCAGTGTATGGAACATCTTGTCCAGTACGACTGACAATTTTTTCATATGGGTCCCTCCAGACCAATACGGGCTTTTTTATAGAGAGCCGCCTGGCAGGCAGGCGGCTCCGGATCAATGTTCGCTTATGCGGGGATCAGTTGTTGGATGCGGACAGTTCGCAGATCTGCTGGTAGGTCTCCCACAGGCCGTCGCCCTGGTCTTCCAGGTAGGACTGGATGGTGGGCATCATAGCTTCCTTGAGGGATTCGCGGTCAACGTCGGTGTTGATCTCCATGCCGGCGTCGATGCACTTCTGGCGGTACTCGTCCTTGTGGGCGTAGTAGTACTCGTTGGTCCAATCCTGCATTTCGGCGCAGGTCTCGTCCAGCCAGCCCTTCATCTCGTCATCCAGGCTGTTGTACAGGTCGGTGTTGATCAGGTTGAAGATGGTGGAGAACACGTGGTCGGTTTCGTTCACATACTTCTGCACTTCAAAGAAGCTAGATC
>JBJEYG010000305.1:0-4275 GCA_051886555.1 Gemmiger sp. | reverse complement strand
CGGCTTGCCAAGGGCGATTATCTTTTGGAACACCGCAGTTTGCTGCACGGAGAAAATCCGGAATGCGGCTGGAAAGCAGACGCTCTCAACGATCTTGTTTTATATGGTGCCTCCCGTATGCACCCGATGGATTATACCGTCTTCTGTGACGGATCTTTTGTATGCCGTTATCGTTCGGACGGCGTAATTTTTGCAACACCGACCGGGTCTACCGCATATTCCTTGTCGGCCGGAGGGCCGATTCTCGACAGCTGCACGCAGGCCTTCGTAATGCATGGAATTTGTGCGCACGGCATCCAGATGGCGCCCATTGTTTTTTCGGCGGGTCGGAACATTACCGTTGTGGCCGAGCCCGAAAACCGTGAGGATGTGTATCTTTGCGCCGACAGTCATTCCCGCTGTGCCATCCGCGCTGGCGGGCAGGTACAGATTTGTACTACCAAGCGAACGCTCGACCTGATATCCTTTGCAAACGCCGAACAGTTCGAAGCGATAGATTCCAAACTCATGAGGAGATAATCGACTATGAAAAGCGCAAGACATCGTGCGATTCTGGAGCTGATCGAAACCTACCCCATCGACCGGCAGGAAGATTTGCTGGCCCATCTGAAAAGCAAAGGCTTTGATGTAACCCAGGCCACCGTCTCCCGCGATATCCGCGAACTGCGGCTGGTCAAAACTGCCACGGGAAATGGCGGTTACCGATACATGTCAGCAGCAGAATCCGGCAAAATGAACCATTCGCCCAGCCGGTTCGAGACGATCTTCCGCGAATCGGTTATCAAGGTAGACTGTGCCGGCCACATGGTACTGGTTAAATGCTACTCCGGCATGGCAAACGCTGCCTGCGAAGTATTTGATTCGATGCACTGGAATGATGTGGTGGGCACACTGTCGGGCGACGATACCTTTTTCGTACTCATGCGTACCGAGCAAGCGGCCCTGGATATCTGCCATGAGCTTTCTAAATTGACGGTCAAACGTTGAACTGCCGGAGAATACGGCAGGGGAAAGGAGCCTGCGACATCTATGCTGACCGATCTGAAAATTGAAAATGTTGCGGTGATCGAGAAAGCTCAGGTACATTTTACCCAAGGCCTGAATGTGCTGACCGGTGAGACCGGCGCGGGCAAATCCATCCTGATTGATTCCATTAACGTAATTCTCGGAAACCGCGCATCCCGGGACCTTGTGCGCAGCGGCGCGTCGAAGGCCTGTATCTGGGCAACATTTGAGGGTATCCCAGACCGTGTAAAAGCAAAGCTGGAAAAGGCCGGTTACGAACCGCTGGACGATCTTTTACTTTACCGCGAGATTACCGCCGAGGGTAAGGGCAGCTGCCGAATAAACGGCATGCCCTCCACCGCCGCGGTGCTTCGGGAGATCAGTTCCGGGTTGCTGGCCATCCACGGCCAGCACGACAGCCAAAGTTTGACCAACCCGGCCACTCATCTTTCGCTGTTGGATCAGTATGCGCAAAACCGTCAGCTTCATAAGGAATATTATACGATTTATCGTGAATTGATCACTGTCAAACGTCAGATGGACGCGTTAACCGCCAGTGAGGCGGACAAGCAGCGGCGTATGGCGGAACTGACTGCTGAGATTGAGGAAATTGACGCCGCACAACTAAGTGTGGGGGAAGAAAAACAACTTGAGGAACGCAAAAAAGTAATTGCCAATGCACAGGCGATCCTGGAGGCGGTCTCGGCGGCGCACCTGGCGCTTTCCGGCGACGAAGATGATCCCGAGATTCATGGCGCAGCGGACCTGCTGGGCGACGCGGCAAACCGTATTGCGGCCGGTGCCCAACTGGATGACAGCTTGAGTTCTGCAGCTGAACGATTGAACGATCTTTACTATTCCGCCCGGGAACTTGCGGTTGACCTGGCTGACCGACTGGATGACTATGATTTTGACGGTGCCGAACTGGATGCAATCGAAACCCGGCTGGATACTCTGTATCGCATAAGACAAAAATACCACCTGGATGTGGAAGAACTCCTTGCGCTGCGTGATCGGGACGCCGCTGAACTGGAAAATTTCCAGCTTTCCGGCGAGCGTATCGAAGAACTTGGGCGCCGGAAGCGGGAACTTTATCGCCAGGCAAAAGAAGCCGCCGAGCGCCTGACTCAATCCCGTCTGAAAGCCTTTGAGGATATGAACCGTCAGATGCACTCAGCACTGGAATTCTTGAATATGCCCGGCATTCGCATGACACTGCAGCATTCCCGCGGACCGCTGGCCAGCGCCGGGCAGGATACAGTGGAATTTTTGATTTCCACAAACCCCGGCGAACAGCCAAAGCCGCTGGCGAAGATTGCCTCCGGCGGCGAATTGTCGCGCATTATGCTCGCTTTTAAAAGTGCATTGGCGGATAAGGATGCAATCCCCACGGTCATCTACGATGAGGTCGACACAGGTGTGTCCGGCCTGGCAGCGGGGCGCATCGGTGAGAAGCTCAAGCAAACCGCCGCAGGGCATCAAGTGCTCTGCATCACCCACACTCCGCAGATCGCCGCTTTTGCGGACACCCAACTGCTGATTCGCAAGCAGATTGAAAACGGTCGAACCTTCACAAAAATTCACCCCCTGGATCTGGAAGGGCGCGTGCAAGTGCTGGCCACAATGATTTCCGGAGATAAGGTAACGGAACTGAGCCTGGCAAATGCGCGCGAGATGATCGAAAAGTCCGAATAACGTTTGCTTGACAAGTTCCTTGAACTGTGATAGAGTAGGGTACGTTCAAATGCGGAGAAGAGAACCAGTAACCTGCCAATACCGCAGACAGAGAGGCCCCGGTTGGTGCAAGGGGCTGTGCGGTGGGTCGGTGAATACATCTCTGAGCAGCAGGCTGAAACCGTTTGGCGCGTAGGCTGTGCCGTGTGCGCACGTTACAGCGTTTGGGTATCGGATGGGAGCAAGCCCGCCCGCCTGTACCCGCGAAGGCCCGTACGCTGTGAGGCACGGGTAAACAGAGGTGGTACCGCGTATTTTCGCCCTCTGCCAAAGTCACATTTGGCAGGGGGCTTTTTGCCGTCTGCCGCAATCCAAACAGGAGGAAATCACAATGACTATTTACGACGAACTGGTAGCCCGTGGATTGATCGCCCAGGTGACCGACGAAGCTGAGATCAAGGAGCTGATCAACAACGGCAAGGCGACGTTTTACATCGGCTTCGACTGCACCGCTGACAGTTTGACTGCCGGTCACTTTATGGCGCTGACACTGATGAAGCGCCTGCAGATGGCAGGAAACAAGCCCATTGCGCTGATTGGCGGTGGAACGACCATGATCGGCGACCCCTCCGGCCGCACCGATATGCGCAAGATGCTGACCAAGGAAGATATCGCCCATAACGCTGAATGCTTCAAGCGCCAGATGGAGAACTTTATTGAGTTTGGCGAAGGCAAAGCCATGATGCTCAATAACGCCGACTGGCTTCTGGAACTGAATTACGTGGAGTTGTTGCGTGAGGTTGGCGCTTGCTTCAGCGTCAACAATATGCTGCGTGCGGAATGTTACAAACAGCGCATGGCGAAAGGTCTGTCCTTTCTGGAATTCAACTACATGATCATGCAGAGTTACGACTTTTACTACATGTTCCAGCACTATGGCTGCAACATGCAGTTTGGCGGCGACGACCAGTGGAGCAACATGCTGGGCGGTACCGAACTGATCCGCCGCAAACTGGACAAAGATGCTTATGCCATGACCATCACGCTGCTGACCGATTCTCAGGGCAAAAAGATGGGCAAAACCGCCGGTAACGCAGTTTGGTTGGATCCCAACAAAACCAGCCCCTTCGAGTTCTACCAGTACTGGCGCAATGTGGGCGATGCCGATGTTCTCAAATGCATCCGTATGCTGACCTTCCTGCCGCTGGAGCAGATCGACGAGATGGATCACTGGGAGGGAGAACAGCTCAATCAGGCAAAAGAAATTCTCGCTTATGAGCTGACCAAAATGGTGCACGGCGAAGCGGAAGCCGAAAAAGCCCAACAAACGGCCCGTGGCCTGTTCGGCGGTGCCATTAGCCTGGAAAATATGCCCAACACACAGCTGGACGCTTCGCTGGTCAAGGACGGCAAGGTTGGCCTGCTCAGTGCCATGGTTGCCGCCAAGCTGTGCAGCTCCAATCGTGAAGCCCGCCAGCTGGTACAGCAGGGCAGCGTTTTGGTAGACGGTACGAAAGTCACTGATCCCACCACCGGTCTTTCTGCAGAGGCACTGCAGAAAGGCGTCGTTATTAAAAAAGGAAAAAAGATTTACCA
>JBJEYG010000304.1:0-4289 GCA_051886555.1 Gemmiger sp. | reverse complement strand
AAATTTTACCTCAGCCCTGCGCGGGAAGTTTTGTTCGGGTCCCCTGCCGAGACGGCCGAAGCGCTGCGCGCCGCACTGAAAAAGGCCCGCGGCAAGCGGCGCGCCGCGCTGGAAGCCTGCATGGCCCAGGATCTGGCGCTGCTGGACGGCGGTGTGCTGCCGGTGGCGCTGGACAAATACCTGGGTCTGCGCTATCCGCAGCCCGCCACGCTGCTGGATTATTTCGATGACCCGCTTCTTGTGGTGGAAGAGCCTGCTTCCATCCGCGACGCCGACAAGGCAACCGCCTACCGCCGGAGTGAAGAGCTGAAAACGCTGTTTGAGGACGGCGTTCTCTGCCCCGGGCTGGACGTACTGTATGCCCCGCCGGAGTATCTGACCGGCCAGTTGGACGCCCACCGGACTCTGTGCGCCGAAAATTTTGCCCGCAGCATGCCGGGCATCCGGTTAAAAACCATCGTGAATGCACCCGCCCACACGCTGCCCGCCTGGGGCGGCGAGGTGGCGCAGCTGGCCGACGATCAGCTGGCCGGCCTTTGCAGGCTGGGCTACGCTGTCACCATACTGGCGGGCACCGAGCGCGCCTGCAAGGGATTGGTGCGCGATCTGGTCAGCCGGGGCTTTTCCGCCACCGATGCGCCGGACGCCGTTCCCGTCCCCGGGCTGGTTCAGGTGTTGCCCGGGCACCTTTCCGCCGGGTGTGAGTATCCCTTTGCCAGATATGCGATCCTGACGGCGCGCGCGTTCGGCGAGAGCAGCGCCGCCCGCAGGCGCAAGCAGAAAAAAGCCCGGGACGCGCTGAACAGCCTGACCGAAATCACGCCGGGCGACCTGGTGGTGCACCAGAATCACGGCATCGGCCGGTACGCGGGCATCCAGCGGATGGAGGTGCAGGGCGTCACCAAAGACTACCTGCGCATCGAGTACGACAAAAAAGATGTGCTGTATGTACCGGTCACCCAGCTGGACCTTCTGTCCCGCTATACCGCCCCGGGTGACAGTGACAGGATTAAGCTGAGCCGTCTGGGCAGCGCCGAGTGGGGAAAGACCCGTTCGCGGGTGAAAGCCGCCACCGAGCAGATGGCCCAGGAGCTGATCGAGTTGTACGCCCGCCGCAAGCAGGCCCACGGGTACGCTTTCCCGCCGGATGACACCTGGCAGGCGGACTTTGAGCAGCGTTTCGCCTATGAGGAAACGCCCGACCAGCTTACCAGCGCCGCTGAAATCAAGCATGACATGGAGCAGCCCTGGCCGATGGACCGGCTGCTGTGCGGCGACGTGGGTGTGGGCAAGACGGAGGTGGCGCTGCGCGCCGCCTTCAAGTGCGTGATGGGCGGCAAGCAGTGTGCCATTCTGGCGCCGACCACCATTCTGGCGTGGCAGCATTTCAACACCGCCATCTCCCGCATGGAGGCTTTCCCCATCCGCATCGGTTTGCTGTCCCGTTATCGCAGCGCCCGCGAGCAGAAAGAGACGCTGCGTGGGCTGAAGGACGGCACGGTGGACATCGTGGTGGGCACCCACCGGCTGCTGTCCAATGACGTGAAGTTCAAGGATCTTGGGCTGGTCATCATCGACGAGGAGCAGCGCTTCGGCGTCAAGCACAAGGAAAAGCTCAAGGAAAACTTTATTGGTGTGGATATGCTCACGCTTTCCGCCACACCCATTCCGCGCACACTGAATATGGCGCTGTCCGGCATACGGGACATGTCCACCATTGAGATGCCGCCTTTCGAGCGCCAGCCGGTGGAAACGTATGTGCTGGAATATGATGACACCATCATTGCCGAGGCCATCAAAAAGGAACTGGCCCGCGGCGGGCAGGTGTACTACCTGTACAACCGGGTGGAAACCATCGAGCGGTGCGCCGCAAGGGTGAGTCAGCTGGTGCCCGGCGCGCGGGTGGGAATCGCCCACGGCAAAATGACGGAAGAACAGATTTCCAGCGTGTGGCAGCAGCTGCTGGACGCTGACATCGATGTGTTGGTGTGCACCACGCTGATCGAAACGGGCGTGGATGTGCGCAACTGCAACACGCTGATTATTGAAAACGCCGACCGCATGGGCCTGTCACAGCTGTACCAGATCCGTGGCCGCGTAGGTCGTTCCAATCGCAAGGCCTATGCCTACTTCACCTTCCAGCGGGACAAGGTGCTTACCGACGTGGCAGAAAAGCGGCTGTCCGCCATACGGGAGTTCACCAGCTTTGGCTCCGGCTTCCGCATCGCCATGCGCGATTTGCAGATCCGCGGCGCCGGCAACCTGCTGGGCCACAGCCAGCACGGCCATATGGAGGCGGTCGGCTATGATTTGTATGTGAAGATGCTGAGTCAGGCCATCGCCATGGCCCGCGGCGAGGAGGCTCCGCCCGACAAGAGCGACTGCCTGGTGGACATTACCACCGACGCCTTCCTGCCGGAGGAGTATATCCCCGATGCCGCCGGGCGCATCGAAGCCTACAAGCGCATTGCAGCGATCAATACGCCGGAGGATGCCCAGGACGTGCTGGACGAACTGATCGACCGCTACGGCGACCCGCCCCGCAGCGTGCAGGGCCTGGTGGACATTTCGCTGATCCGCGTCACGGCGGCCCGCGCGGGCGTCAGCGAGATCGTGCAGAAAGGCGATACGCTGATGCTGTATTCCGACGTGATCGGCCCCGGCCAGCTGCGGCAGCTGATGGACGCCATGCCCCACCGGGTGATGCTTTGCACCGTGGGGCGGCCCTATCTTGCGCTGAAGGTGCAGCGCGGCGAGGAACCGCGCGTTCTGCTGCGCGATGCGGTGGCGCTGCTGCCCCAGGGCAAATGAGTTCGCTGCCGCCCGGAATATTCCGGACGTTCGCCGTCCATACTGGCAGCAGACCCGCACCGGGTTGACTGCGGGCTGCCGTGCGGCAAAACCGTACGCGCAGCCCTTATCCCGGCCGCTTCGGCGGCAGAAAGAGGTACCTGCCATGAAATTTTGTGTGAACGATGCCTGCATCGGCTGCGGCCTGTGCGTTTCCACCTGTCCGGAGGTGTTCTCCCTCACCGAGGCGGGCAACGCCCGCGCCGTCAACGAGCCGGTGGATGAACCGCTGCTCCAGAGTGCCATGCGCGCACAGGACGGCTGCCCCGTGGACGCCATCGAATCCGCATAACACCGCGCACAAAACAGGCGGCCGGGACTGAAATCCCGGCCGCCTGTTTCTTTTACATCAATGGGCCGAACAGCCGCAGAATGCAGTTGACCCCGCGCACACACCGTTCGCGCTGACCGGCATACTGCTGCGTGACCTCGGCGCTCTGCGCAAACAGCATGTCAAAGTCCCGCCGCACGGCGTCCACCGCCGGGCAGCGGCAGAACCAGCACCCATTTTCAAAGTGCAGATACAGGCTGCGGTAATCCAGATTCACCGTGCCGCAGGTGGCCACCTCATCGTCCGCCACAAACTGTTTGGCATGCACAAAACCGGGGGTGTACTCAAAAATGCGTACACCCGCCGTGGCCAGGTCGGCGTAATAACTGCGCGTTACCCGGTAAACCAGCTTTTTATCGGGAATTCCGGGCGTCACGATCCGCACATCCACCCCGCGCCGGGCCGCCATCGACAGTTCCCGCTGCATCTCGTCATCAATAATCAGATAAGGCGTCGTGATGTAAACATACTGCCTGGCATTTTTAATCAGATTCAGATAGACGTCCTCGCCGGTCGGTTCCCCATCCAGCGGGCTGTCCGCGTAGGGTACCACAAACCCCGCCGCGTTCTGCGGCGGCTCCACTGCCGGCAGGAAAGGCGTCGGGTCCTCGGGCTTGTCCTGGGTGGCGCTCCACATTTCCAGAAAAATTTCCGTCAGGCTTCGAACCGCGTCGCCTTCCAGGCGGACACCGCTGTCTTTCCACTGTCCATAGGGGTGCGTCAGGTTGAAATATTCATCCGCCAGATTATAGCCGCCGGTAAAGCCCACCCGGCCGTCCACCACCGTGATCTTGCGGTGGTCGCGGTTGTTCATGAACACGTTGAGCACCGGCACCAGCGGGTTGAATACCCGGCACTGAATCCCCTCGCTCTCCAGGCGGCGGGCAAAGGGCTTGCTGATAAATCCGATGCTGCCCATATCATCATAGAAAACGCGCACATCCACACCTTCGGCCGCCTTTTTTACCAGAATTTCTTCCAGTCCGCGCCAGGCTTCGGAATCCTCAATGGCGTGGTACTCCATAAAAATAAAGCGCTCTGCGGTGCGCAGCGCCTCTTTCTGCGCGTCCAGCGCCTCGTTGGTATCGCCGTAGTAGGTTAAGATCGG
>JBJEYG010000303.1:0-4302 GCA_051886555.1 Gemmiger sp. | reverse complement strand
CCCATTATCATGAGGAACTGATCAGGCAGCTGTTCACCCGGAAATATCTGTGGGCAACCCATGTGTGGAATATGTTCGATTTCGGCGCGGATTCCCGGAACGAAGGGGGCGAGGACGGACAGAACCATAAGGGCCTGGTCACATTTGACCGGAAATACAAAAAAGACGCTTTCTATGCTTATAAAGCATGGCTGTCCGATGAATCTTTCGTGCATATCTGCGGAAAGCGGTATGTGGACCGCGTGGAGGATACCACCAAAATCACCATTTATTCCAATCAGCCTGAGGTAGATCTGCTGGCAAACGGCAAAAGCCTAGGCAAGAAAAAGGCAGCGGATCATTTCTTCTATTTTGATGTTCCCAACACTGGCGAGACAACGCTGACGGCCGTTGCGGGCAAGCAGAAGGATACCAGCACGATCCGCAAGGTGGACGTGTTCAACGAGGATTACCGGCTGAAGGACAAGAACGCGGTGCTGAACTGGTTTGACATTACCATGCCGGAGGGGTATTTGTCTATCAACGATAAGATTGGCGATGTTCTGGCTGTCTCCGAAGGAAAACAGCAGTTTCTCACATTCCTGGATAAGCGGCTGCCGGAAGGCACGCTGGACTCAGCCACGCTGGACACCATGATGGAGCGGCTGGATAATTTTACACTTCTGCGTTTGTTGGGAATGCTTTCGACCTTGAACGTCCGGCTCAGCAAGGAAGAACTGCTGGAGTTCAACCACAGGCTAAATCAAATCAGGAAGGCGCCTTGAGAAGCCGTGCCCATCAGGATGGATCCTGATTTCCGGTGTAGCCATTGCCGGGCGCCGTCCTCCCCAGGAGATACGGCACCCTGAAGCATATCCCGGCATGAAAAAAGCCGCCACTTGGAAAAGTGGCGGCTTTTGTGATCCCCGAAAGAGCGATTGGCGATCCCCGGCATTTCCGGGATCTTTCATCGGCAGGATTTCGGAAAGAGGATTCGCGGTCAACGATAGTCGATGGGCAGGGTAGGCAGGCCGTTGAGTGTCCAGTCGGCCAGGTTGCCGTCCAGATACTCATAATATCCCTGGGCCGCGATCATGGCGCCGTTGTCGCCGCAGAATTTCAACTCCGGCAAATAGACCCGCGCGCCCAGCTTTTGCGCACCGTCGTTGACCAGCTGCCGCAACCGGCCGTTAGCGGCCACGCCGCCCGCCAGGCAGATGGTTTTTGCGCCGGTGTCCGCGGCGGCGGCCAGCAGCTTTTTGGCAAGGATCTGGGCAATGCGCTCCTGAAAGCTGGCGGCCATATCCGGCACGCAGACTTCCTCGCCGCGCTGCCGGGCGTTGTGTACTTCGTTGAGCACGGCGGTTTTCAGCCCCGAAAAACTCACATTATACTTGCCCTCCACATGGGGCGTGGGCAGACGGTACGCTTTGGAGTTGCCGCTCTTGGCGGCCTGTGCCACGCTGGGACCGCCGGGGTAGGGGAGCCCCAACGTGCGGGCCACCTTGTCGAACGCTTCCCCGGCGGCGTCGTCCACCGTGCGGCCCAGCACCCGGTATTTGCACCAGTCCTGCACCTCCACGATGTGGCTGTGCCCGCCGCTGGCCACCAGGCACAAAAACGGCGGCTTCAACGCGGGATGCGTCAGATAGTTGGCCGCAATGTGCCCGCGCAGGTGATGCACCGGCACCAGCGGCTTGTTTGCGCCGTAGGCAAGGCCCTTGGCGAAGTTTACACCCACCAGCACCGCGCCGATCAACCCCGGCGCAAAGGTTACGGCCACCGCGTCCACATCCCGGATGGTCATACCGGCGTCAGCCAGCGCCTGTTCCACCGTGGCGCTGATATACTCGGCATGGCGGCGGCTGGCGATTTCCGGCACCACGCCGCCGTACAGCGCCTGTTCCTTCACGCTGGTGGCAATCACGTTGGAAAGCAGTTTTTTTCCGTCCTGCACCACAGCGGCCGCCGTTTCGTCGCAGGTGGATTCAATGCCTAAAATATACATGATAAAACGTCCTTTTTAATGAGATTCCAGCCAGGTTTTGCCCACGCCGACCTCGGCGGTCAGCGGAACCGAGTAGCTGACCGCCCGTTCCATTTCCTCTTTCAGGATCTGTTTGACGGTTTCCACCTCGGCTTCGGGCGCCTCGACAATCAGTTCGTCGTGTACCTGCAGCAGAAGACGGGCCTGCAGATGTTCGTCCCGCAGTCGCTTCCACACATGCACCATCGCCAGCTTGATGATGTCCGCCGCCGTGCCCTGAATGGGGGTGTTACGGGCCATGCGCTCGCCGGAGGCCCGTATCTGGAAGTTGGAACTGGCCAGTTCGGGCAGCGGGCGGCGGCGTCCGAACAGCGTTTCCACATAGCCTTTTTCCTTGGCGTCGGAAATGCAGCGTTGCATATAGCCGTCCACTTTGGGGAAGGTGTCCAGATAGGTTTTCAGGAACCGGTCGGCTTCCTTGACCGAAATGCCCAGATCCTTGGACAGGCTGAACGCGCCCTTGCCGTACATGATGCCGAAATTGATGGCCTTTGCGCCGGTGCGCAGCGCGGGGGTCACATCTTCCTCAGGAATGCCGTAGATTTTGGCCGCAGTGGAACGGTGGATGTCCGCCCCGCTCAAAAAAGCGTGCTGCATCGCTTCGTCGCCGGTGATGTGGGCCAGGATGCGCAGCTCGATCTGGGAATAGTCGGCGTCCACCAGAAGTTTGCCGGGCGCGGCCGTAAAGTAGCCCCGCAGCCGGCTGCCCAGCTCGGTGCGGATGGGAATGTTTTGCAGGTTCGGCTCGGTGGAACTGATGCGTCCGGTGCGTGCCTCCGTCTGGATAAAGGTGGAGTGGATGCGCCCATCCGTCGCCAATGCTTTCAGCAGCCCTTCCACATAGGTGGAATTGAGCTTCTGGTAGGTGCGGTATTTCAAAAGATCGTCCACCACCGGGCTGTAAGGCCGCAGGCTTTCCAGCGTTTCAGCGTCGGTGGAATAGCCCCGGCTGGTCTTTTTGCGCGGCGGCAGCCCCAGCTTATCAAACAGCGCTTCCCCCAACTGCTTGGGGCTGTTCACGTTGAAGGTATAGCCGACTTCCTGATAAATGCGCGCCAGCAGTGTGTCCAGCTCGGCCGAAAGTTCCCCGCCGAACCGGCGGATGCCGTCGGCATCCACCAGAAATCCGCACAACTCCATGTCGGCCAGCACCCGTGCCAGCGGCAGCTCGATCTCATCGTGCAGCCTGCGCATGTTCTGATCGTCCAGCGCGGCTTTCAGCACGTCGCAAAGCCCGGGCAGCAGCGTGGCGCCGGGGCAGGATTCCAGCAAAAAGGCGGGGCGCACGCCGTACTCGGCGGCCAGCGGCGCGATCTCATACTTGCTGGCCGACGGGTTCAGCAGATAGGCGGCCAGCTTGGCGTCAAAACGGATGGCCCGTCCCACGCCGTTCCTGCCCAATGCCAGGCGATACAGCGGTTTTGCATCAAACACGTTCAGGGCACAGTCGCTTTCCAGCAGGGCGGCCAGGCGCGGCTCGTCCACCACGTAGACCTCGCCGTTCTGCACTGCGTACCATCCGTCCGCGCCCTGTACCAGCGTGTACTCGCCCTCGGGCAGCAGCGGCAGCGGGGCGGGGGAGACCTCCGGAAGCGGCGTTTCGTCCGCGGCGGCGGGGGCGTTCTCGTTCAGGCCCCAGCGCTCCGCCAGCTTGTGCATTTCCAGCTCCGCCAGCAGACGCGCCGCGGCGGCAGGGTCACCCGCACGGCGGGCATAGTGGGCGGGGTCGGTGTCGATGGGGGCGTTGGTGCGGATGGTGCCCAGGTCGTGGCTCAGCTCGGCTTCGGCACGGTGAACCGTCAGATTTTCCCGCTGCTTGGGCTTGATGGCCTTGTCGTCCAGGTGCTCGTACACGCCGGCCAGGCTGCCGAACTTCTGCACCAGCGCCAGAGCGGTCTTTTCCCCGATGCCCGCTACGCCCGGAATATTGTCCGACGCGTCGCCCATCAGGCTTTTGACCTCAATCAGCTGCCTGGGCTGCACGCCGTATTTTGCCCGGATGGCGGCTTCGTCCATCACCAGCGTTTCCCTGTTGGTGGCCAGCAGCACGGTGGTGGCCGGCCCGACCAGCTGCAGGCTGTCCCGGTCGCCGGTGGCCAACAGCGTCACGCCGCCTGCGGTTTCGTTGGCGGCGGCCAGCGTGCCCAGAATGTCGTCGGCCTCCCAGCCTTCCCTGGATACCTGACAGAAGCCCAGTTCCTCCAGCAGTGTTTTCAGCACCGGCATCTGCTGGGCCAGCTCCTCCGGCATGCCGTGGCGGGTGGCCTTGTAGCCGT
>JBJEYG010000302.1:0-4306 GCA_051886555.1 Gemmiger sp. | reverse complement strand
ACCGCCCTCCACCACGCCGTCGCTGCGGAACACCGCCAGAATGGTGCGCAGGAAAATACGGCAGTCGCCCAGGAAGGTGATGTCCGCCGCATACTCGCCGTCGTAGCGGGCCTTCACCTCGATGGGCAGCTCGTCGCGGCCGTTGACCTGCGCCAGACCGGTCAGCCCGGGGCGAATGTCGTTGGCATGGTATTTGTCGCGCTCCTCCAGAAGATCATACTGGTTGTACAGCGCGGGCCGCGGGCCGATGATGCTCATTTGCCCGCAAAGGATGTTGTAGATCTGGGGCAGCTCGTCCAAACTGGTTCTGCGCAGAAACGCGCCGCTTTTGGTAATGTAGCTGCCGGCGTTTTTCAGAAGATGGGTGGGCACATCGTGGGGGGTGTCCGAACGCATGGTGCGGAACTTGAGAATGTTGAAATGGGTCTTGCCCTTCCCCACGCGCTTCTGTTTGAAGAACACCGGGCCGGCACTGTCCAGCTTGATCCAGATCGCCAGCGCCGCCATGGGAATGGCCAGCACGATGACGGCAGCCAGCGACAGAACAAAGTCCAGCACGCGCTTGATGAAGTTCCGGTACATGATGAACCTCCCTTATTTGCTGCCGGCGGCCTGCGCCGCGACGGCGTTTTGGATCTCCTGTTTGTCCAGAATGGCGGTGTTGCCGGTGCGGGCCACCACATTGTGGTCGCGGGTGACGCGGCGGTTGGGATGGTATCCGGGCACGATGTGCTGCAGGATCTGCACCACATCCTCGGCGCTGTCGGCAAAGGCGGCGGCCTTCAGTTCCTGGAGCGAGTCGTAGAACGCCGCCAGGTCGATGTTCATGGGCGGCGCCACAAAAATCTTATTGTGCGCGGTCTGCTGCATTTTGTCCTGCTCGGTGTCCATCAGCAGCTCTTCATACAGCTTTTCGCCGGGACGCAGGCCGGTGATTTTGATCGGCATATTCACGTCCGGCTCGTAGCCGTAAAAGCGGATGAGCCGCTTGGCCAGGTCCATAATGCGCACCGGTTCGCCCATGTCCAGCACATAAATGCTGCCGCTTTTGGCCAGACCGCCCGCCTGCAGCACCAGCTGGGCTGCCTCAGGGATGGTCATGAAATAGCGAACGATGTCCGGATGGGTGATGGTCACCGGGCCGCCCGCCTTGATCTGGGCTTCGAACAGCGGAATCACGCTGCCGTGGCTGCCCAGCACGTTGCCGAAACGCACCGCCATACATTTCATCTCGGTATGGCTGGCGTAAGACTGGATGAGCATTTCACAGATGCGCTTGGTGCAGCCCATCACGTTGGTAGGATTCACCGCCTTATCGGTGGATAGCTGCACAAACCGTTCCACCCCGTGTTCGGACGCGCTGGACAGCAGGTTTTTGGTACCGAACACATTGTTCTTCACCGCTTCGGCGGGGCTGACCTCCATCAGCGGCACATGCTTGTGGGCCGCGGCGTGGAACACCACACTGGGGTGATACATGTCGAACACGTCATCCAGCCGTTTTTTGTCCCGGATGGAACCGATGAGCGTGACGATCCGCGCGTCGGCGCCGTACCGGTTGCGCAGCTCCATTTCCAGCTCATAAGCGCAGTTTTCGTAAATATCAAAGATCAGCAGCTGGCGGGGATGGTAGCGCATGATCTGACGGCACAGCTCGCTGCCGATGGAACCGCCGCCGCCGGTAACCAGCACCACCTTGTCGTGCAGGTACTCGCTGATCTGGGCGTTGTTGAGCTGCACCTCATCGCGGGAGAGAAAGTCCGCGGTGTTCAGCTCACGCAGGCCGGTCACCATGGGGTTGCCGCTCTCGTCTACCGCCTGCGGATCGGACAGCATGCGAACCCGGCAGTGGGTGGCGTTGCACAGGTTGATCACCTCGCGCAGGCGCTCGCCGCGCAGCGACGGAATCGCAATGACGATCTCCACAATATGGTATTTGCGCACCAGTTCCGGAATGTCGCTGATGGTGCCGCGCACCGGAACGCCCTGCACGCGCAGGTTCTTCTTGTTCAGGTCGTCGTCCACCATCACGACCGGGTCGCCGAAACTGCGGTTCTTGTTTTTGCACAGGTTCACCGCCCAGGCGCCCGCGTTGCCGGCGCCGACGATCAGCAGGGGGGCGCGGTTCTCCCGCTTGCGGGCACGCTTGCTGCCGGCGCGTTTGGCCAGCGTCCTGCCCAGCCGCCACAGGAACCGCACGCCGCCCACGGCGGCCACAATAAAGGGAATACACATGACCAGCACCGAGCGGTACAGCACCACGTTGGTGTTCACGATCATGTCGCACAGCATGATGATGCCGGTGCCGATGCCGCAAAGGCAGGTCAGGCGGGCCAAATCGCGCATGCCGGCATATTCCCACAAAATCTCGTAAAGCCCGCCGAACCAGAACACCACCATATACACGGCGAGCATCCAGGGCAGGTTGTGGTTGAGGTTGGCGATGGCCTGGGGCAGGCGCACCGCCTCCACACTGTCGGCCAGGCGCAGCAGCAATCCCAGATAATTGCAGCCGACAATGAGCACGCAGTCCAGTGCCATCAGCGCCAGACGGCGCGGCAGCCCCTTGATGAGCTGCTGGTTGTGTTTGTTCATGGGCATTTTTTCTCTTCCTTAGAGCGCACCGGCAACCGGTGCGCAGCACTTCGTATCCGGGGCCGCAGGCGGCAAGCGCCTCTGTCTGCGGTCCTGTTTTTATTATACACGATTTTTGCCCCGTCTGCGCTTTCCGGAGGAAGCAGGACGGAGCAAAAATTGCACAAAAATGCGCAAAATAATTCAGCTTATTTCACAGCGGCCCGTTATTCCACCGTGACGCTCTTGGCCAGGTTGCGGGGTTTATCCACATCCAGGCCCTTGGCGCAGGACACATAATAGGCCAGCAGCTGCAGCGGGATCACCGACAGGCTGGTGGCAAAGTGGGGGTCGGTCTTGGGCACGTACACCGTGAAGCCCGCCGTGTCCTCGATGTTGTAGTTGCCGTAGGTGGTCAGCCCCATGAGGAACGCGCCCCGGCTCTTGGCCTCCACCAGATTGGAGACGGTCTTTTCGTACAGGTCCGGCTGGGTGAGCACCCCCACCACCAGCATATCCTTTTCAATGAGGGAGATGGGGCCGTGCTTCATCTCCCCTGCGGCGAAGGCCTCAGAGTGGATGTAGCTGATCTCCTTGAATTTCAGGCTGCCCTCCAGCGCCACGGCGTAGTCCAGGCCGCGGCCGATGAAAAACACGTCGCGGGCGTTGGCGTATTTGCTGGCAAACCACTGGATGCGCTCCTTGTCCGAAAGGATCTTCTCGATCTTGTCGGGCAGCACTTCCAGTTCGCGCACCAGCCCAGCGTAACGCTCCGCATCCAGCATGTTGCGCGCATCCGCAAAGGCAATGGCCAGCAGGTAACAGGCTGCCAGCTGGGTGGAGTAGGCTTTGGTGGTGGCCACGGCGATCTCCGGGCCGGCCCAGGTGTACAGCACCGCATCCGCCTCGCGGGCGATGGAGCTGCCCACCACATTGACGATGCCCACCGTCTTGACGCCGCGGCTTCTGGCCTCGCGCAGGGCGGCCAGGCTGTCGGCCGTCTCCCCGCTCTGGCTGATGATGACCGCCAGCGAATCCGGCTCCAGCACCGGGTTTCGGTAACGGAACTCGCTGGCCACGTCCACCTCCACCGGCACGCGGGCCAGCGACTCGAACACATAGCGCGCCGCCACGCCCACATGGTAGGCGGAACCGCAGCCGATGATGTACACACGGCGCACCGCAGCCAGGTCTTCGCGGCTCAGCTCCAACTCGGACAGATCCACGCGGCCGTCCTTCAGGCGGGGCGAGATGGTATCCCGCACAGCCTTGGGCTGCTCATGGATCTCCTTCATCATAAAGTGCTCATAGCCGCCCTTTTCCGCCGCTTCAGCGTCCCATTCGATGGTGGTCAGCTCCTTGTGAAGTTCCTCCTTATCGATGTTGTAGAAGGTAATGGAATCGGGCGTCAGGCGGGCGATCTCCTGATTGTCAATGTAATAGACGCTGCGGGTGTACTTGAGCAGCGCGGGCACGTCGCTGGCGATCAGGTTGCCGTTCTCCGACTTGCCCACGATGAGGGGGCTGTCCTTGCGGACGGCGTACACCACACCGGGCTGATCCTCAAACAGAATGCCCAGCGCGTAGCTGCCGCGCACATGCATCATCATACGGGTGATGGCGTCCAGTGCGTCGCCGGCGGACGCGCCGTAGTAGTAATAGTCCACCATCTGAGCGACTACTTCGGTGTCGGTCTGGCTGGTAAAGACAAAGCCCTTGTTGGTCAGGCGCT
>JBJEYG010000301.1:0-4308 GCA_051886555.1 Gemmiger sp. | reverse complement strand
CCGATCTAAAGTTTCAAACTCCTCAAATACATGTACAAAAAATCTCACCTGTGTTATATTGGGAACAAGTGAAGAGAGCCACATCTCCCGGGGCCCCGGCGGAGCGCATCTCACACAACTGGAATAACTGAAAGGAAGTGCGTTTTTTATGAAAGCAGTAATCGTTACCGATGATCACAAAGCTGAAGTGCTGGAGATCGAAAAACCCGTCGTAGGCAAGGACGAGGTTATGGTGAAGGTGGATATGTGCATGCTGTGCACCTGGGACCAGCGCGTGTACACCCGCAAGATGCCGCTCCCGCTGCCGTTTTTGGGTGGCCATGAGTTCGCTGGTACAATTGTCGAGGTGGGCGAAGGAGTCGATCCCAAACAGTTCCCAATCGGGGCAAAGGCTGTGGGCAACGCAGTGTCTCACTGTGGCACCTGTGAAAACTGCCGCTCCGGCGAGCATCGCAACTGCTTCTACGCCGACACCACCCACCAAAAGGGTCTTGCGGAGTACATCGTTCTGAACAAGCAGCACATCTTTGTAGCGGACGCCGACATCTCCTTTGAGGATCTGGCTTTTGCCGAGCCCTTAGCTTGCGTACTCACCGGCTTTGAAAAGTTCGATCTGAACTTTGGCGACACGGTGGCAATCCTTGGCGGCGGTGTTATGGGCCAGATGGCCATCGCGCTGGCTAAGAATCGTGGAGCGCGCATCATCCTGAGTGATCCTGTAGCCTACCGCCGCGAGGACGCATTGAAAAACGGAGCGGATGTCGTGATCGACCCCAGCAAAGTGGACTGTGTCCAGGAAGTGAAGAAGCTAACCGGCGGCTATGGCGTCAATGTCGTATTCAACACGGTGGCCATACCCAACGCCATTACCCAGGGCCTGTCGATGCTGAACATGGGTGGTACCTTCCTGATGTACGGCAAGGTATTCCCCAACGAGCCGGTGCCGGTGGACATCAACCTCATCCACGATTTTGAGTTGAAGCTGACCGGCACCATTTCGGCACTGGACCACAGCTTCCAGCGTGCTGTCAAGCTGCTGACCTCTAAGCGCATCCGCCCGCAAGAGATGGGTCTGCTGAGCGAGGTCTACGCCAAGGAAGACTGTACGAAAGCGTTTGAGCGCTCAATGGAAACCACCACCTACCGTGTCGGAATCAAATTTTAAGGGGGATTCAGATTATGCCTTTGGTCAAAAACCAGAAAGATCTGTACGAGTTTGCCGTCAAGAATAAGTTCACGATGCCGGCGATGCATATGTCTGGCCTGGCCAGCCTGCGTGCCATTCTGGACGCTGCGCAGGAAGAGGACTCCCCCATCATCATCCAGCTGATGGGCCCGACACTGCCGATGTTTCAGCCTTTTGACAAGTTTATGGAGTTCTTTGAGGCCATCTGCAATGAGTATACCATCCCCATCCTGCTAAACCATGACCATAACCCCTCGGTGGAAAACTGCAAGAAGTGCATCGACATGGGCTTCCCCTCCGTGATGTTCGATGGCTCCAGCCTTCCCTACGAGGAGAACGTGGCCAAGACCAAGGAGGTCGCGGATTACGCGCATGCGCACAATGCGTGGGTGGAGGCGGAGCTGGGATCTATTCCGGGCCTTGAAGACATGGTCATAGGGCCGGACTCCTGCATCTACACCTCCCCCGAGCAGGCGGTTGACTTTATCAAGGCGACGGGCTGCGACTCGCTGGCCGTGGCCGTTGGCACCGCGCACGGCGGTGTGCGCGCCGACGCTCCCCTTGATATTAACTTCGAGCTGCTGGGCAAAATCCGCGAGGCGGTGGGCGACAGTTACCCGCTGGTGTTGCACGGTGCGGCGTCTCTTCCCACCGACCACATCGACGCGGTGAACGCGCTGGGCGGCAAGGTGGAGTACCTGAAAATGTGTACCGAGGAGACCATCCGCAAGACCAGTGCCTACGGTGTCGCAAAGGCGAACATGGATGTGGACAATTTCCTGGTCATCACCGCTAAGGTGCGCGAGTTCCTCGCCGCCAAGCCGGACGTCTACGCCCATGTGCACTATATGTTCTACGCAATGGCAGGCCTGAAGGAAGAGGTCAAGCGCAAGATCCGTGACGTGACAAACAGCGGCGGCTTTGGTTCCAAGTTCTACCAGAACTGAAGACCAGGGCGAAAAACAGTAGCAGGACCCCAAAAAACAGTCCTGCTGCTGTATCAAAAAAGGAGGTGTTGATTCCGCATGTCAAAGGAAGACATTTTGAAGCAGCAACATCAGGAGTTTCTCCGAAAGAAAAAAAGGGAGAGCATCCGGTACGCGCTGCTCGGCCTTGCGGGCATTGCGGTGTTCCTGCTTCTGTGGGAGCTTGTCTGTCGCATGAGTTTTGTGAATACCCGGTATTTGCCCGCTCCCACGGAAGTGTTCAAGGCATTCATTTTCAAGCTGTCAAACCGTTCTCCGGATGGGAACACCCTGCTGGAAAACATCTGGGCCAGTATGCAGGTCGCCGGGCTTGGCTTTGTGCTGGCAATCGTCATCGGCGTTCCCCTAGGGCTGTTCATGGGCTGGTTTGAGCCCTTTGGCCGCTTCATCAACCCGGTCTTTGAGCTGGTGCGGCCGATCCCCCCCATCGCGCTGATTCCGCTAATCGTGGCAATTGTGGGCGTAAATTTGCAGGCGCGGGCGTTGATCATCTTTTTTGCGACCTTTGTCGTCTGCACCCTCAATGCCTACGCGGGCATCCGCTCGACCAGCCAGGCCCTGATCAACGTCGCCAAAACCTTTGGCGCGGGCAATTTTGAGACCTTCTGGAAAATCGGTGTCCCCTCTGCGATGCCCATGGTGTTCACCGGCATTCAGCTCTCGCTGGCCGGTGCGTGGTCAACCCTCGTCGCGGCGGAAATGCTGGCGTCTAACGCGGGCTTAGGCAACATGCTGAACTGCGCGCGTAAGGTGGCGCGACCCGACATCGTGGTTTTCTCGATGGTGATCATCGGTGCGCTGGGCGCGCTGTTCAACGCAGTCGTTCGCTTCTTTGAAAAGCGCCGCCTGCGCTGGAAAAAGTCGGATTAGAAAGGAGGCACGCTATGTTTTTCAAGTACAATGCTAAGAGCAAGCTGTATAAGGTTATGATGTGGGTGCTGCCAGTGGCATCCCTCGTGGCGCTGCTGGGCCTGTACCTACTCTCGGTGCAGACCAACCCGCTGGTTCTTCCCTCGCTTCCGCAAATTTACAAAAGCTTCCTTCGCCTGATTACGACCCCGATCAAGGGCGCGACGATCTGGACGCACATCGGCATCAGCCTGCTGCGCGTGATGATCGGCGCGAGCGCCTCCTGGGTGTTCGGCATCGCCTTCGGCGTTTTGATCGGCTGGAACAAAACGCTGGATGCGACCATCGGCACCCTCTTTACGATCATTCGCCCCATCCCGCCGGTGGCTTGGATCCCTCTGATCATCCTGCTGTGCGGCATCGGGGAATTCCCGAAGTATCTGCTGGTCTTTATCGCCTGCTCGTTCGGTGTTATCTCCCAGACCTACGCCGGTATCAAGCTTGTGGAGACGCAAGCGGTGGATGTGGGAAAGATCTTCGGCGCGAACCAGTTTGAGATCCTGATCCACATCGTGCTCCCGGCGGCCATGTCCTCCATCTTCGTGGGCATCTACGACTCCATCGGCAACGGCTGGAAGGTGGATCTGGCGGCAGAAATGATGGGTGCAACCCTGGGAATCGGCGCCCTTGTGATGCGCGCCTGGGGCGAAATGGATATGGCAATGGTCATCGTGTGCATCATCATGATCGGAATTACCGGCGCTCTCATCTCCTTCGCAATGAAACAGTTGGAAAGGTTGTTGACGCCATGGAACAGATAAAAAAACGCTTGGCCGTAGAAAGCATTTCTAAAACCTTCTTTGACGAAAAGGATTACTACACCGTCATCGAGGACGTGAGCTTTGAGTTGAACGACGGCGAGTTTCTGGTTCTGCTGGGGCCGGGGCGCTGCGGCAAGACGGTGCTGCTGAACATCATCGCAGGTCTGGAGAGCAAAACCGGCGGCAAAATTTTCTACGATGGAAAAGAGTACGAGGGCATTAACCCGGACATTTCGATGGTGTTCCAGAACCTGGCTCTGATCCCCAGCCAAACCGTCATGCAAAATGTTCTGATGGGTATGCGCTTCAAAAAGAAATTCAGCAAAGCGGAAATGAAGGAGCGGGCACTGCACTACATCGATCTGGTCGGCCTGCACGGATTTGAAAACGCTTATCCCAGCCAGCTCTCCGGCGGCATGAAGCAGCGCGTCGGTATCGCACGCGCCTATGCGGCGGACCCCAAGGT
>JBJEYG010000300.1:0-4326 GCA_051886555.1 Gemmiger sp. | reverse complement strand
CGTTCCACACACCGTACAGTTCCAGCCGGGCGCCGGGCAGCTCGTCGGCGCCGGTGATGGTCTTTTTGCTGAATTTGACCGGGGTCCCCTTGCTGTTGGTAAACGTGAAGGTATTGCCGTTCTGGGTCATGGTGCAGGTGTACCCGTCCAGCCCGGTCATGTCCTCCTCCAGCCAGCAGTTGGTCATATCGTTTTGGATGTCGAATTCACCGCGGGGGGTTTCGTTGGTGAGGGTTCGGGTGGCGGTGTATTCCTGGCCGCCCTTGGTGTAATGCAAAAGGATCCTGGCTTGCCCGTCGGGGTTTGCCGGCAGCCATTTCTTCTCCACAATAATGCTGCTATAAGTGTCAATATTGGCGTCCTTGATCGAAGAAACGAACTCCTGCGTCACCACAAAGTCCCATCCGTCGGTACCGGGCACATAGTAGCCGTCCGAGCCGGGCACATGCACTTCCTTCACGTTCTGCGTCCAGTTGATGGTAATGGTAAAATAGCCGTCCCCGGCGTAGATATCGCCGCCCAGACCTTTGGGGAAATACAAATACAGATAGTTGCTGTTTTCTCCCGTGCCCTGATAGAAGGACAGGTTCGGGGACTCATATTCGATCTCATAGCCGCCCGGCCCCAGCTTCAGCAGCCAGCCGATATCCATGCGCAGGAAGCTGGAACCGGCCTGCTTATTCTGCTCCATCAGGATGGAGTCATCCAGGACACCTGTCTCCCCCGCCCGGACGGATTCTCCGTTCGCATAAGTAGTTCCGTTGCTGTAAGTCACCTTGGTGGATTTGTTCCAGTCCTGCCTGGTTTCGTCATTGTCCGCGTAAGCGCGCCCGTTGAGCGAAAAAAGGAAGTTGAAGGACGCCGTATCCCCCGGCTTGATCTGGAGCGCCTCGCCCCTGTCCTTCATCGCCTTGAGCTGATCGGAAGTATAGTCCACATCGTTCACCGTCAGCGTGATGCGCTTCATATACTTCATCAGATCCACGCACCCGCTCACGGAAGCGTCATAGTTTTTACCGGTGTAGGTGTTGTCCGCGGCATGCGCCGGCGACGCGAACGCCAGCAGCGCGCCAAGGCACATCAGCCACAGCAACAGCATCCGAACCGGTTTCCGGATGTATTTTGTTTGGTCCACCGTTTTCTTCCCCTCTCGTCATTTACATTCCCTTGTTTTACAGTGCCTGCAGCAAAGCGCCGCGCTCATTGGGCAGTTCGCCGTCCATCACGGCGTCCAGCAGACGGTGCAGCGTTTCGCCCACCTGCGGCCCGGGCGGCATTCCCGCTTCCAGCAGGTCGGTCCCCGTCACCGCCAGATCGCACAACCGCCAGCAATGATTTTTTTCCAGAAAATCCATCCGTTGTTCAAAGCGCCGCACCGCGCCGATGCGCGCCTCGGTGGGTCCACACTGCCGGTGCGCGGCCAGATCGGCGTATTTGACGGCGCACAGCCGATGCAGAAACGCCGGTCCCTGCCCCGCCAGCATCCGAAGGATCCCGGAGTCCTCCTCCGGCAGGGGGTAATCGTGCGCAGCCACCAGCGCGCACACATTGTCGGTCAGCACGCGGGGCGCTTTCAGCCGGGTCAGCACCGTGCGGGCCAGCTTTGCGCCCCGCTGGTTATGACCGTAAAAGTGCGGCCGCCCGTCCGCGTCCCGGGCGATGCAGTCCGGCTTGGCCAGGTCATGCAGCAGCATCGCCCAGCGCACCGCCGGCTCCGCATCCTCCGCCAGCGCTCCCACCGCTGCCGCGGTGTGCCCCCATACGTCATAGCAGTGCCAGTAGGGATTCTGTTCGCAGCCGATGCACCGTTCCATCTCCGGCAGCGCTCCGGCCAGAATACGGCCGTGCTCCGCCAGGACCCGGCCGGCGGCAGGTCCGGCCAGCAGCTTGTCCAGTTCGGTGTATACCCGCTCGGCGGCCAGATCCTGCACCGTGTCCCGGCGATGCAGCGCGGCGGCAGCCGCAGCCGGGTCCAGCGTAAAATCCAGCTGCGCGGCAAACCGTACCGCCCGCAGGATACGCAGCGCATCCTCCTCAAACCGGGCGTCGGGATCCCCCACGCAGCGAATACACCGGTTTTCCAGATCCTGCCGCCCGCCAAACCGGTCGACCAGGCCGGTCTGCGGGCTGTAAGCCATGGCATTGACGGTAAAATCCCGCCGTGCCAGGTCCCGGGTCACATCCCCCACAAACCGAACGCTGTCAGGGCGACGATGGTCGGCGTAGGCGCCATCCACCCGATAGGCGGTGATCTCATACGGCACGCCATTCTCCAGCACGGTCACGGTGCCGTGCTTCTCGCCGGTCAGCAGCAGATTCCGGCCCGCAAACACCCTTTTGATCTCATCGGGGCGGGCAGCGGTGCAGATGTCCCAGTCGGAAGGGGTCCGGCCCAGCAGCGCGTCGCGCACGCAGCCGCCTACCACATAGGCGCTGTACCCGGCGGCGTGCAGTGTCTCCAGCAGGTCCTGAACCTGCGGCGGCAGTTGCAGTGTCATGGCGCTCCCCCCCTTGTCGTCGTTTCGGGCGGTTACAGGTTTTCCCGCACGCCCCAGGTTTCGTTCAGATCCACCACGCAGGCAACGCAGCCGCCCTCGGCGCGAAGTGCCTCAACCTTCCCGGCGGCGGCTTCCGCGTCAGGCATCCAGGTGACGATGAAAAAGCTCTCGGCAGGCACCCCGTAGTATACCCACGCGCCGTCCGCCCGCACCAGGTCGGACAGATGGTCCAGTTCATCATCCACCAGGCCCTGCCCTTCCTCGGCGTAGATGAGTTCGGGCTGGATCTGCATGGAAACGATCACATTGATGCTGGATGTAATATATTCGTCCCGGTCAATGGTCTGACCGGTTGCCTTCCAGCAGGTGGCGAACGCTTTCACCAGCAGCTCGCGCACCTCCAGCATTTTATCTCCCGGCATATACATCTGTTGACAACTCCTTCAAAACCCCGGCAATCCGCGCCGCCCTGCGGCGCAAGCCCTCATTGTAATTTATTAGTATAGCATACCAGAAGGCCGGTTTCCATTGGTTTTGTAATATTTTTTACGCATTTGCATGCACGCGGCAGCCCCGGCGGAACCAATATCCGCCGGGGCCTTGCAATCAATTGAATTTAAAGATTTTCTGCGCGGCGTGGTACCCCCACAGCGCCAGCTTTTCGCCAAGCCTGCCGGGCAGATTGACCGCGCCGGCCACACTGTGCCTGACCTTTTTGTACACGCGCTCGTCGTAGTTTTTCAGGTATTCCCACAGCTCGGCCTTTTTGGCGCGGGCCTCGTCATTGTCCGCCATGGTCAGGAACACGGTGGAAATGGTCATCATCATGGAAAGATAACTGAACATATACGCCTGCAGCTTCTCCTGCTCGGGCGGCAGCGCATACAGATCCACCGCGTGGATCATGATTTTGGTGACGCGAACCTGCTGATCCACGCGGCCGACCATGACCTTCTCGTTGACGCTCTGATCCTCACGGCCGATGAAATAGCGGTACAGATCGAGATTCATGTAATAAAGGGTCTTGCAGGCAGGCAGCGGCTGGTAGACAAAAATATTGTCCACATAGAAGGTATGCTTGGGCAGTTCCAGCCCGCAGTCCCGCAACACCTGGGTACGGTAGATGACCGAGTGCATGAGGATATTCTGGCTGGGCGGGAAACGGCCGATCTCGTTCCAGCCGAAGATGCGGTCCTCGGGCAGGATATGCCGGTAACCGATGGTATGGCTGGTATTGTCGGTCACGTGCTCATAAACATAATTGCACAGCAGCAGGTCCACCGGCTCCGGCATGGCGGCAAATTCCCGCAGCTTGGTCATCACCTTCTGCAATGCGCCGGCGTCCAGCCAGTCGTCCGAATCCACCACCTTGAAATACAGACCGCTGGCGTTGCGGATGCCCTGGTTGACACCCTCGCCGTGGCCGCCGTTCTCCTGGTGGATGGCGCGAACAATGGACGGATATTTTTCGGCGTATTCGTCGGCAATTCGGCCGGTATCATCCTTGGAGCCGTCGTCCACCAGAATGATTTCGGCGTCCTCGCCGGCGGGCAGCAGGGTTTCGATGCAGTGGCGCATATATGCCGCGGAATTGTAGCAGGGCACGGTAAAGGTGATGAGTTTCATAAAAAATCTCCCTATTTCTGTTTCAGTCAGCAGGCCCCGGCGGGGTCTATCTGTCTATGAATACGCTGTATGGCGGTGATTCTTTGCAAAATCACCCGCCAAATCCCCGGGCGCGCAGCCAGTCGGTCCAGTTTTCGCAGACGCCGTCCGCCGTGGCGCACAGTTTCTCCCAGCAGCCGTCATTGGAATGGTCGCGCACGGC
>JBJEYG010000299.1:0-4367 GCA_051886555.1 Gemmiger sp. | reverse complement strand
AGCGCTGGAGAAGTGGAATGTGGACATCTTCCGCGCCACCCTGCCCCGGATCTGGCAGATCGTCTGCGAGATGGACCGCCGCTGCCGCATCGACCTGGAGAAGGTGTTCCCGGGCGACAAGGGCAAGATCGACTATATGGCCATTCTGGGCGACAACCAGGTTCGCATGGCCAATATCTGCTGCTACACCTGCCACTCCATCAACGGCGTGTCCAAGCTGCACAGCGAGATCATCAAGGACAGTGTGTTCCACGACTACTTCCTGTACAAGCCGGAAGCCTTCAAGAACGTTACCAACGGCATCGCGTACCGCCGCTGGCTGCTGGCTTCCAACACCGGCCTGACCAACCTGCTGTCTGAGAGCATCGGCGACGGCTTCAAGACCAACGCCTCCCAGCTGAAGAAGCTGGAGAAGTTTGCCGATGACCCCGTCATGCTGGAGAAGCTGGGCGCCGTCAAGCACGACAACAAGGTGCTGTTTGCCAATTATCTGCAGAAGTCCACCGGCCAGGTCATCGACCCCGATTCCATCTTTGACTGCCAGGTCAAGCGCATGCACGAGTACAAGCGCCAGCACCTGAATGCCATGAACATTGCCGCCGAGTACCTCTACCTGAAGAACAACCCCAACGCCGATTTTGTGCCCAAAACCTACATCTTCGGCGCGAAGGCGGCTCCCGGCTACTACATGGCCAAGCAGATGATCCGCATGATCTGCAAGCTGGGCAAGCTTATCGACAACGATCCCGCCGTGCGCGGCAAGCTGCGGATCGTCTATCTGGAGGATTACTGTGTCTCGCTGTCCGAGCGTCTGATGCCCGCTTCTGAGGTGTCCGAGCAGATCTCTCTGGCCGGCACCGAGGCTTCCGGCACCGGCAACATGAAGTTCATGCTGAACGGCGCGGTCACACTGGGCACGCTGGACGGCGCCAACGTGGAAATCGCTGCGGCTGCCGGCAAGGAGAACGAGATCATCTTCGGTATGCTGACTCCCGAGGTCAACGCGCTGAAGGGCATGGGGTACCATCCCCAGGCGTTCATCTCCAGCGATCCCGTCGCCATGGAAGTGCTGGACTTCCTGGAGCGCGGCTGGGACGGCGAGAACTTCCACGAGGTCGTTTCCAACCTGCGTCACTCCGACCCCTATATGGTTCTGGCGGATTTCAAGGATTACCGCCGCGCGCAGGCCGATGTGCAGCGCCTGTACCGTGACAAGCAGACCTGGAACCGCATGAGCCTGATGAACATTGCAAACGCCGGCATCTTCTCCGCCGACCGTTCGGTGATGGACTACGCCCGCGACATCTGGGGCGCCGATCCCGTAAAGTAAGCAAATCCTGCAGAATTTGCGCGAAAAGCCTGAAAAATGCAGAGAAACGCAGCCTCGGCACTTGCGGCCGGGGCTGCATTTGCGTTATAGTAATAAGGCTGGGATCTGAAATTTATCGTAAGGGTGAACCGTTTTTATGCAGCATACGTTTTACAACAGCACAGACGCTGCCTGCAAGCAGCCGTTTGGCGCGATCGAGGCCGGAACCAAGGTTCGGTTTTGCCTGACCGTGCCGGAAAGCTGCGGTTATGTGGACCCGCACCTTGTTTTGACCAAAGACCATGAGACACCCGTGCATTACCGCATGTATTTCAACGGTCAGACGCCGGGCGTCAACTATTTTTCGGTTGAGATCGCGCCCACCACTTCCGGGTTGTATTTTTATTATTTTGATCTGTATACCGATTTCCGCCGCATTTACCGCGGAAAGGGCGGCGAGGGGTACCTGAGCTGGACGGACGGCGACTGCTGGCAGCTCACCGTCTATGAGCCGGGCTTTACCACCCCCGACTGGGTGAAAAACAGTACCATGTACCAGATTTTCCCCGACCGTTTCTTTGAGGGAAAGCCCCACAGTCAGGAAACGCTGCCCTTCGCCGACCGGATCTACCGGGAGAACAAGCGGGGCGAGCCGTATTTTTGGCCCACCGAACAGGAGGACGGTTACCTGAACAAGGACTATTTCGGCGGTGATTTTGAAGGCATCCGCCAAAAATTGCCCTACCTGCACAAGCAGGGGGTGGGGGTCATCTACCTGAACCCCATCTTTGAGGCACATGCCAACCACCGCTACAATACCGCCAACTACCTCAAGGCCGATCCGCTGCTGGGCACCAATGAGGAATTTGCAGCCCTTTGCGCCGAGGCCCGGCGCTACGGCATCCGCATCATTCTGGACGGCGTGTTCAGCCACACCGGATCCGATTCGCTCTATTTCAACCGGGAGGGCCGCTACGGTCCCGGCGGCGCTTATTACGACCGCTATTCGCCCTACCGCAGCTGGTATGACTTTGACTCCGGCTATCCCTGCGGCTACCGCAGCTGGTGGGGCTTTGAGACGTTGCCCGAGGTGGAGGAGAGCGATCCCTCCTACATCGACTTTATCTGCGGGCAGGACGGCGTCATTGATACTTGGCTCACGCTGGGCGCGTCCGGCTTCCGGTTGGACGTGGCCGACGAACTGCCCGACGAATTCATCGAAAAGATCCGCGCCGCAGTCAAGGCGCACGGGGAGGACAAGCTGCTCATCGGAGAGGTGTGGGAGGATGCCACCACCAAAGAGGCCTTTGGGCAGCGGCGCACCTACCTGCGCGGCCACGGGCTGGATACGGTGATGAACTATCCCTTCCGCACTGCGGTGCTGGACTATGTGGGTGGCAAAGACCCGGCCGAGGTGGCGGAATCCATCCTGACCATCTGCGAGAATTACCCCGGGCCGGCGCTGCACACGCTGATGAATTTCCTGTCCACCCACGATACCGAGCGTGCGCTCACCGCCATTGCCGGTGAACCTGCCAACGGTCGTGACCGCTACTGGCAGAGCGGGCGGCGTATTCCTGCGTCCCAGTATGACGAAGGGGTGAAAAAGCTGCTGCTGGCTTACGCCATGATTTTTACGCTGCCCGGTGTGCCCAGTGTGTACTACGGCGACGAAATCGCCATGCAGGGCTACCGCGATCCCTTTAACCGCGCGTACTACGACTGGGACAGCGCCGAAACCCGGCTGCGCCAGCCATTGGCCAATCTGGCGGAGCTGCGCAAAACCTGCGACGCCTTTGACAGCGGCGCCTTCGAGGTGGTGCGCGCGGAGGGTGACGTGCTGCATTACCGCCGTGTGGGCCGCACCATGACCGCCGAGATCGTGCTCAACCGCGGGCCGCATCTCATTGCCGAGCCGGTATTCGGCACCAATACCGAAGTGAACCCCGGCGGATTTACCATCGTTACGCAGGAAAACCATCCGGCCCATGTGGGCAATTTCAAAATCTATTAAAAATACAAGGAAGCCCCGCGGCAACCGCCGCGGGGCTTCTCTGCTCCTTTTTTAAAATACAAATTGTAATTTTAAATTAAAATAATACAATACAGCAAGAAGTTACTGCTTTTTGCCGTAGTCCCGCGCACCGTAGATGGCCGTGCCGATGCGCACAATGGTGGCGCCCTCCGCAATGGCGGCGGTATAGTCGCCGCTCATGCCCATGGACAGGATGCGCATGTCCGCATTCGGATAGTGGCGGGCGCCGGCTGCGGCCAGCAACTCCCGCATACGGGCGAAAAAGGCCCGTGTTTCGCTGTCGGTGGCGTCCGCCGGCGGAATTGCCATCAGGCCCCGCACCCGCACATGCTCCAGCGCGGCGGCAGCCTCCATCAGCGGCCACAGCTCCTCCGGCCCAACACCGCTCTTGCTGGCCTCGCCGCCGATGTTGATCTCAAACAGCACATCCTGGCACAGGCCACGGTTGGCGGCGGCTGTGTCGATCTTTTGCAGCAGACGCACACTGTCCACACTCTGGATCAGTGCGGCGCGGCCCACCACTTTGTTCACTTTGTTGGTCTGCAAATGGCCGATAAAATGCCCCGGCTTGCCCAGATAGGCGCCGGCGTCGCTCTTTTCCACCAGCTCCTGCACATGGTTTTCACCGAACAGGTCGATGGGCAGCCGGGCACTCTCGGCCACTTCCTCCACCGTGCGGGTCTTGCATGCGGCGCACAAAAGCACCTCCTCCGGATTGCGGCCGGCGCTGCGGGCAGCACGGGCCATCTGTTCCCGGATGGCGGCCACGGCCTCGGCCATTTGTTGTTTCTGTACTTCACTTACCTGCGGCATACTCACATCTCCTCATAGACGGCGCGCTGCCCGCCGATGTACCTGGGCCGGGTGCGCGCGCAGATGATCGGCGCTTCACCGATTTGTCCGACCGAAAGCCGTACCGGCACGGCAACCCGTTTTAGGTGCATGCCAATCAGCGTGCTGCCGATGTCAATGACTGCGGCGGCACGGCTTTCCTCCACCAGGACCGGCTGGAGAAAAGCCTGC
>JBJEYG010000298.1:0-4372 GCA_051886555.1 Gemmiger sp. | reverse complement strand
CGCAGTTTCCAACGTGACGGTTCCTTTGCCGCTTCCCGCGGAAACCGCCACCCCCTCACCGGAACCTCAACCGGTGGTGGATACCGTCCGTTTTTCTGCGAGCGGTGACAATCTGATCCACGAGGGGCTTTACAACCAGGCTGCCGCGCGTGCCGGTTACCAGGGATACGATTTCGGTCCCGCTTATGAAAATCTGCGGGAGTTTTTCAGCGGATTCGACGTAAACTGGCTCAATCAGGAAACGTTGGTCAACAGCGCATGGGAGCCATCCGGTTACCCTTGTTTTTCGACTCCTACTGGAATTTTTGATGCGCTGTATGACATCGGATTCCGGGTGTTCAGCCTTTCCAACAATCACAGTTCCGACAACGGCGCTTCCGGCATCGCATCCAGCATGGAATTCTGGACCAGCACGCCTGAAGATGTGGTTACCGCCGGTTTTTATGATTTGCAAACCTACGACAATCTGAGTTATCAGACGATGAACGGCATCACTTTCGGATACCTGTCCTACACCGAGTCGACCAACGGTTTGCCAACGCCGGCCGACACTCAATACGGCATCGTTTATCTGAGCCAGACCGATGTCATTGCACAGCAGATGGCCGAGACACGCGCCAACTGTGATGTGTTGGTGGTAAGCTGCCACTGGGGCGTGGAGGGCAGTCACCAGGTTACGGATGGGCAGCGCCAAATGGCACAATGGCTTGCAGATCAGGGGGCTGATCTGATCATCGGCACCCATCCTCACGTTACACAGACTGCTGAATGGCTTACAGCCCAGGACGGGCGTAGCGCGTTTGTGGCATACTCGCTGGGCAATTTCATCAGTGCCCAGAGCACGCCGGACACAATGATTGGTGCGATTCTGGAGATAACCTTTGAAAAAACCACGCATCCGGACGGCACCCTGCAAATTGCTCTGAAAGATCCTAAGCTGCATCCCATTGTAACCCAATACGAAGCGCATTACGCAAACATCCGGGTTTATCTGTATGCCGATTACACCGACGAGATGGGCGCGGCACATGGTAATTTCCAGCTCAGCAGAGATTACATTCAACAGGTTTTGACCGGTTCCATCGCCAGCGAATTTCTTGTGATGGACACATAATCCGACAGTTTTGAAAGGCAGGGGTTTTGATGTACGGAGTTAGTAAGATTACCAGTGAGGAAAACATGATGCTGGCCACTTTCCCGGATGTGGAATACAGCGCAAGTACTTTTGCAAAATATCTGAACGTATTTTCCGATGCAGGCGTTGTGGTGGATATGATTTGTCAGAGCGCCCCTCACGGCACCAGCGTAGACTACAGCTTTACGACCAGTTACGAAAATTTTGCTGCCGTCATGAAGGCTTTGCCTCAGACCGGCGCCGTTTCCACGCCGCTGATTTCGGGCGGATACAGCAAGATCAACCTGTTTGGTGAGGAAATGGTCGCCAGTTGCGGCGTTGGAGCCCGTGCGTTAAGCGCTCTGGGCGAAGCCGGTATCGAAATTGCGCTGATTACAACCAGCGACTTGGATATTTCTCTGCTGGTGCGTCAGCAGGACGAGGATTCCGCCCTGGTGGCCCTGAAGGCTGCCTTTGAACTGTAACCCGAAAAAGGAAGACGAAACGAATGAAAGATGGTTTTCTGCGCGTCGCAGCAGCCTCTCCTGCGTTGCATGTGGCAGACTGCGACTATAATACCAAAGAGATCCTTGCAGCCATTCAAACCGCGCGTGAACGGCAGGTTCAGCTTTTGTGCCTGCCGGAATTCTGCCTGACCGGATATACCTGCAGTGACCTGTTTTTGCAGGCCACCCTGCTGCGTGCGGCAGAACAGGGGTTGGCTCAGATAATTGAGGCCAGCCGGGAGGCGAACATGGTCATTCTGGCCGGGTTGCCTGTGGCGGTAGATAGCAAACTATACAACTGCGCGGCGGTCATCTGCAACGGACAACTGCTGGGCCTTGTCCCCAAAACACATCTGCCCAATTACGGTGAATTTTACGAAAAGCGCCACTTTGTGCCAGGTCGTAAAGCGGTAAAAAACATTCGGTTTGCCGGGCAGGATGTGCCTTTTGGCGTCAACCTCTTGTTTGCATGCCGTGAGATGCCCGAATTTGTACTGGGTGTGGAGATTTGTGAAGATCTCTGGGCCCCGGTTCCCCCCAGCTGTGCCCATGCACTGGCCGGCGCAACCGTAATCGCCAATCTTTCCGCCAGCGACGAGACGGTAGGCAAGGCCGCTTATCGCCGCGATCTGGTGTGCGGGCAGAGCGCCCGGCTTCTGTGCGGCTATTTGTATGCTGATGCTGGTCACGGTGAGAGCACTACAGACATGGTCTTTGCCGCCCATAATCTGATTGCGGAAAACGGTGCCTTGCTGTGCGAAAGTCGTCCTTTCGAAGGCAACATGGCGGTTACTGAACTGGATGTGGGACGTATGCAGGCCGAGCGCATCCGCAACACAACCTTTGTATCAGCGGACGAGGGATACGCCCATGTGGAATTCAGTTTGACGCCTGTGGTTCTGCCGCTCACACGGTATATCTCCCCTTCACCTTTTGTCCCGGAAGATATGGCAACTCGTACGGAACGCTGCGAACTGATTCTGCGAATTCAGGCGGAAGGTCTTGCCAAACGTATGGAACACACCTACGCAAAATGCGCTGTAATCGGGATTTCGGGCGGACTGGATTCCTGCCTGGCTCTGTTGGTGGCTGTGCGTGCCTGTTCCATCGCAAGCCGTTCACCGAAAGATATCGTGGCGATCACCATGCCCTGTTTCGGCACCACCCACCGCACACGTTCCAATGCCGAGATTCTGTGCAACGCGCTTGGTGTAACATTCCGCGAAATAGATATTACCACCACCGTGCAAAGCCATTTTGCGGACATTGGCCAGGACCCTAACACCTACGATGTCACATTTGAAAATTGTCAGGCACGCGTACGCACGCTGGAACTGATGGACTATGCAAACCGCACCGGTGGATTTGTGGTGGGGACCGGTGATTTGAGTGAGCTGGCCCTGGGCTGGGCTACCTATAACGGCGACCATATGAGTATGTACGGTGTGAACGCCGGCGTTCCCAAAACGCTTGTACGCCATATTGTGCGTTACGTGGCTGACACTGCTTCCGACAAAGCTTTGTCGGAAGTTTTGGTGGATATTCTGGATACCCCCGTCAGCCCTGAGTTGTTGCCTGCATCTGCGGACGGCAGTATCAGCCAGCAAACAGAAAAACTGGTCGGCCCGTATGAGCTGCACGATTTCTACTTGTACTATGTGCTGCGCTGCGGCTTTGGCCCGGCCAAGATCTACCGCCTGGCGCAAGCGGCCTTCCGCGGTAAATATCGTGATGAGGTACTTCTGGCTTGGCTGCGCAGTTTCTACCGACGTTTTTTTGCACAGCAATTCAAGCGTAGCTGCCTGCCCGACGGTCCGAAGGTTGGCTCCGTTACCCTCTCCCCACGTGGAGACTGGCGTATGCCCAGCGACGGTTGTGCCACAGCCTGGCTTGCCGAGCTGGAACAACTGAATTAAGCAAAGCCTCGCCCGGTGTAAACTGCCCCGGATTGCGCTGTACGCACAATCCAGGGCAGTTCCAAACAAGCCTGGCGGGGCCTTTTTTTCTTTTCTTATTTACTTTGTCTTTGCCATATGTCGATAAGATCGAACATAAAGCACCGCCACCAATGCGGTAGAAAGGATATCTGCTACCGGCTGAGCCCAGGCAAGGCCGTCTGCGCCGAACATCACGCGAAGCACAAACAGCGCTGGGATATAGATCAGTCCCTGACGGCTGAGGTTGACAATCAGTGCCGCAGTGGCCGCTCCCATCGCCTGCAGCGCATTGGAAAGCACGTAAAATATGCCGAACAGGAAACTGGTGGACAACAAGATTCGAGCGAACCGCAGAGCGAAATCGTAAGCTGAAGCGTCTGTGAGGAACACGCCGACAATCTGCCCTGTAAACAAATAGCAGACAATGGTCATTACCATGCTGAGTACAAAGGCAAAGATCACAGAAAAACGCATGACATTGCGGAAGCGCTCCCAAAGCTGTGCCCCGACGCAATACCCCAGCAACGGCTGGATGCCCTGCCCAAAACCTATACAGACCATACCGGTCATCATGGTAACTTTCATGGCGACGCCGATGCCCGCAACTGCCATGTCACCATAACCGGCCATCAATGCGTTGACCACAATCTGCGAAAAACTCATCAGCAGGCTTCCCAGTGATGCGGGAATACCGATCTCCAAAACCTTGCGCGCCACACCGTTTTTGATGGTGCAGTCTCTCAGGCTGACGCTGACCGCCGATTTGACGCTCATAAAGTACAAAATATAATACCCTGCGCCCACAACGTTCCCGA
>JBJEYG010000297.1:0-18022 GCA_051886555.1 Gemmiger sp. | reverse complement strand
CGGTGATGGCAAGCTGGGAAGCGTAGCTGTTGGGCGACACGGTAATGTTCGGCAGCGAAATCTCCACTTCCTGCCCGACCTCATAGGGAGTGGAACGGAACGTCTCGGCATAGGTACGCTTGATCACATTGCCCGCGACCGGCACATGCCAGCTGTACGCAACGGGCTCCACCGTCTCACCGTTGAAGGTGACCGTGATCTCCGGGATGGCTTCCGGCGTAGCCTGGTGGTACAGCCAGGCCAGTTCGCCGCCGCCGATGAGCGCCACCAGCACAACCACCAGAAGAATCCACTTGGCGAAACCCGCCAGGCCGTTGCCAACGACCTGCCCGATGCTGCGGCGGGGATCCGGTTCCTCCTCCTCTTCTGTCGGCGGTTGCGGCTCCGGCGCGCTGGAGTCGGGCATATCGGGCAGCGCGTCCAGAATCTGCGTCAGCGACACCTGCACCGTGCGGGTCATCTCCGCAATGCGGCGCTGTTCCTCTTCCGTAAGGGGGGCGTCCTCCCCGTCCCCGGGCAGTTCTTCCTCCGTTTCCTCGGGTTGCTGCGGGGCGGCAGGTTCCGGCGTCTCCTCCACGATCTGCTCCGGTATAGGATCGCCGGCATCTCCCGGCTCGTTCTCCCGCTGTGTTTCCTCGTCCGGAACAGCCGGTTGCTGCGCTGTCTCTTCGCCTTTTTCTTGTTCCGGCAGGCCGGCGGTTTCCTCCTCTGCTGCCCGCTGTTCCGGGCCGGCGGAATGCGCTTGGCTCTGCTCCGGCAAGGCCTCCGGCGCCTCATCCACGTTCTCCGTCTGCTCCTCCCGGTCGGGCTTTATATATTTGTCCTTCATCCAGGACACGTCTCCCCTGGGCCGAGGGCCGGCAGATTTGTACACCTGCCGGCCCCGGGCGTTGGCGGCAGACGTCTTTTTCTTTTTTTTGCTCATTTCTTTCCCCTCACACCAAAAGGCTCCATCCTCAGGCGTTCTCCCTATATAACAGGCCGCTCGATCCGGTCATCGCCGGTTCGGGATCGACCGTTTTGTTCCCGATCCTCAGTTCATAGATCAGCTGATGGTCGCTGCCGGCATTTCCGACGGCGTCCCCCGCCGCGATCTGTTGACCGCGCTCCACCTGAACCTCCGCCATGCCGAACAGATAACTCTTGACGCCGCAGCCGTGGTCGATGACCACCGTACCGCCGCTCAGTTCCAGCATTCCGGCATAAACCACCGTGCCGTTTTGAGGCGCGGTGACCGGCTGGCCTGGCTCAGTATCGTAGGTCAGCCCGGTGGACGTACCCGCGCGCGTTCCGTCGGCGCGTACCAGCGGGCTGCCGTAGCGGATCTTCACGCCCTTTGTGGTGGGCGCAAGGAACCGTCCGTTCCACAGCTTCTCGCTGCTGCCCGTCTCAAACAGCGGCCAGATGGCGTTGCGGTACTGCTGGCTGGCGGAGGAGCTGGTTGCGCTCTCCTCCCCGTAAGGGGCGTCCTCCACGGATTTCTGCGTCACTTTCAGTTCCGCGGTAAATGTCTGGCTGCCGCACCGCATGGTGATGGTGTGACCGCCTGCTTCTGCGTTGTGGGTAACGGGCAGATACCCCATCCAGCCGCCCTGTACGGGGCGGAACCATACGCTGCCCAAATCGCACTCGGCGGTGGGGGTGGCATCCTCCAGAATGCCGGTGAGCAGAATGGCCACCACGCTGCCCTGGCTGGCAGTAGATGCGCTCAGCGTCACCTTCGGGCGGAACTGCACCGTGTAGGACGCCTGATAGCAATATTCGCCGATGGGTTTCGCCGGCTTGGCGGTGCTGGTCTGGCGCAGTACCAGACGCAGCGTGTAGCTGCCGTTCTGCGTGTAGGTAAAATCCGCGTAGTCCTGGGCGGCCCCCTGCAGGGCCGTCGTTCCGTCCGGCGCAGTCAGGGTCAGTTCACTGTCGGTCACCCAGGCGGGCACCGTCAGTTCAGGCCCCTCCTCCCCCAGGTCTCCCAGTTTCTGCACGGTCAGTGTGGAGGGCTCGTAGAAGCGCTTTTCCACCACGCCGCCCAGCACCGGCACGGCCCAGTCGTAACCGATGGGTTCCAGCGCAACGCCGCCGAAGGAAGCCGACGGATCAGGCAGGTCGCGCTCGCTCGTCATCGAGTAAAAGGCCAACAGCACGCCGCCCAGCAAAATCACCACGAAGAGTGCCACCATCAGCACCCAAAGCAGCAGTTTTTTCATCGGTTCCCTCCTTTTTCCCCTCTTCCTCAGATTTAAAAAGCCGGGCGCAACCCGTGCCCGGCCCTGGTGTCCTTTTGAATTGATCAGGCTTCGCCATTTTCCTCCGGCTGTCCGGCGGGTTCCTCGTCAGGCGCTTCGTCCATCGCGGCCAGGTCGGGGTCCACGTCGCCATCCTCATCATATTCGTCGCTGAACAGCAGCTGTTCGTATTCATCCAGTTCCTTTTCGCGGCGATACAGGTAAATGGCAGCCGCAGTGAGCGCACCGGTCGCAGCGGCCAGGAAAGCCAGCGCTGCGCCGAATGTGGATTTTTTCATCATAATGGTTTCCACTCCTTTTGTAGCGTTGCAGCCAGGCCGTTACGGCATGGCTCAGGGCGTCGGTAAGAATCTGGTTTTATTATACCCGCAGCGGAGCCGGAATACAACGGGAAGGTTGTAAAATTTTGGGCTTTCTTCCCTGTCAATTTTGTCAGGATTGATTTGCAACAGGCAGATACGCCGCGAAAGCGGACGGTACCGCATATTCCCCTTCCAGGGCGGCTTGGTCCGCCCAGACGCAGTCTTGTGGCGCAGGCACAGTCTGTGCCGTGCAGCGCCAGCCCCCCAGGCTCCAGACCTTGTGGGTAAATACGTGTCTTGCGGCCGGCAGCGGCTCCATGGCTCCCACCGTCAGTCCCAGCGCGGCCAGCCTGCCACGCAGCGCGGATTCGTCCAGCGCTTCGCCTTCAAAGGCCAGCGGCTGCCAAAGCCCCGCCAGCAGTCCTCCTGCCGGGCGTTTTTGCAGCAGTACGCCCGCCGGGCTTTGCACCAACGCCACCGTCACCGGAAATGCCGGCTTTGGCTTTTTGGCCGGTTTGACCGGCAGCGCCGCGGCGGTACCGGCGGCGTGTCCGGCGCACAGTTCCGCCCAGGGGCACCCACCGCACAGCGGCGCGCCGTTGGGCAGGCATACCAGCGCCCCAAGTTCCATCAGCGCCTGGTTGAAATCGCCGGGGGCTTCGGGCGGCTGCATGGCCATCACCCGTCCGGTGAACAGGCGTTTGGTTTCGGGGCGGGTCACGTCGGCATCGTCGTTATAAAAGCGGGCAAACACCCGCAGCACGTTCCCGTCCACCGCCGGAGCCGGGATGCCAAACCCAATGCTCGCAACGGCGCCCGCCGTGTAGTCTCCCACACCCGGCAGCGCCCGCAGCGCTTCCAGGTCGGCGGGCAGTTCACCGCCGTAGCGTTCGCAGATCAGGCGGGCTGCCTTTTGCAGATTGGCGGCGCGATTGTAATAGCCCAGCCCCTGCCACAGCTTGCGCAGGCGCTCCGCGTCGCAGGAAGCCAGCGCGGCCGGGTCGGGCAATTCCGCAATGAAGCGTTCGTAGTAAGGCACGGCAGCGGACATCCGCGTTTGCTGAAGCATGATTTCGCTGACCCACACATGGTACGGCGAAGGGTCCTGCCGGAACGGCAGGACCCTTCGATGTTCGTAAAACCAGTCGAGCAGCAACTTTGCCGCGCGCTCCATCAGAAACCGCCGCAGGTACGCGGGAAGGGCAGCACGTCGCGGATGTTGGGAATGCCGGTGACATACATAATCAGCCGCTCAAAGCCCAGGCCGTAACCCGCGTGCTTGACGCTGCCGAAGCGGCGCAGATCCAGATACCACTGGTAATCGTCCAGGTTCATACCCAGCTGCTGCATACGCTCCACCAGCACGTCGTAGCGCTCCTCACGCTGGGAACCGCCGATCAGCTCGCCGATGCCCGGCACCAGCATATCGGCGGCGGCAACCGTCTTGCCGTCCTCGTTCATGCGCATATAGAAAGCTTTGATCTCCTTGGGGTAATCAAACACAAACACCGGCTTTTTGAACACCTGTTCGGTGAGGTAACGCTCGTGCTCGGTCTGCAGGTCAACGCCCCACTCCACTTTGTACTGGAAGCTGTCATTGTTCTGCTTCAGCAGTTCAATGGCGTCGGTGTAACTGACGCGGGCAAAATCACTGGAAGCCACCAGCTGCAGCCGCTCGACCAGCCCCTTGTCGAAGAACTGGTTGAAGAAAGCCAGCTCGTCGGGGCAGTTGTCCAGCAGATACTGAATGACATATTTGGTCATCGCCTCGGCGGTGTCCATGTAGGTGTTCAGATCGGCGAATGCCATTTCCGGCTCGATCATCCAGAACTCGGCGGCATGGCGGGTGTCGTAGCTCTTTTCGGCGCGGAAGGTGGGGCCGAAGGTGTAAACCTTGCCCAGCGCCATTGCCAGCGCTTCCGCTTCCAGCTGGCCGGAAACGGTCAGATTGACGGGGCGCTTGAAGAAATCCTTGCTGTAATCCACGCTGCCATCCTCGGTGCGGGGCAGGTCGTTCAGATCCATGGTGGTAACCTGGAACATTTCGCCGGCGCCCTCGCAGTCGGAGCCGGTAAAGATGGGCGTATGCACATAGGTAAAGCTGTTCTCGTGGAAGAACTGGTGCAGCGCATAAGCAGCCTGACCGCGCACGCGGTACGCCGCGTTGAAGGTGTTGGTGCGGGGGCGCAGATGGGTCATGGTGCGCAGATACTCGGTGCTCATGCGCTTTTTCTGCAGCGGATATTCGGGGCCGCAGGTCCCCAGCACGGTGACGGAATCGGCGTTGATCTCGAAAGGCTGCTTGGCCTGAGGGGTCAGCACCAGACGGCCGGTGACTTCAAAGCTGGTGTACAGGCCGCTTTTGGCAATCTCGGCGTAGTTGGGCAGCTTCGCCGCCTCAAAAACGATCTGCACGGGCTTGTAGCAGCTGCCGTCAGACAGCGAGATAAAGCCGATCTGTTTGGAATCGCGCACAGTCTTGGCCCAGCCGCATACCGTGACTACGGTACCGTCGGCGGGGGTGGCTTTGTACAGCGAGACGATCTCGGTTCTTTCCATGTTTTCCACTCCTCATATTTTCTGCGCCTCAGGGCGCTGAATTTCACATAGCGTTATTATAGCGTGTTTCGCGCGGCTTGTAAAAGGTTTTTATGGGATTGGGTTCGTTTTTTGCGCCGTCCCGCCAGCGTGATGGCCGCAAAGGCAACCAGCCCGGCGGCACTGAGCGCCATGCCGGCGCCAAGACCCGGGGTTTGGTAACGCAGCTCCACGGTATGTTCGCCGGGCGTCAGTTCAAGGCCGAGGAAGGCGGTGTCCACCCGGAGCACACGGGCGGGCTGTCCGTCCACCGTGGCGCTCCAGCCGGAGGAATAAGGCACCTGCACCACCAATAATTTGTCGCTGTTCACGCGGATCGTGCCGGAAATGCAGTTTATGCCAAGGTTCACGTTCTGCAGACTCTCCTGAGAAAGCGCAGCGGCCCGACCCTGCAATCCGTCTACCGGCTGGTACTCCACTGTCAGACTGTCGAAATGGTAATATCCGGCGAAAGGCAGCACAATGGTCACGGTGCTGAGCCCGGTTTCGGTGTGGCCGAAGTTGCAGGCGAAATCATGCCGTCCGCAATAATACTGGTTGTTGGGCATGGCATAGTCAATACGCCCCTCGCCCACGTCGGAGATCAGGCGCAGGTAAACGCTCTCCTTGCACCAGAAATGGCTGTACTGCTTTTGCAGCCTCCGCCGATCGTACTTACTCATGGCGTTAAGCTCATCCGTGCGCATGGCGTCATAAGGATTGGTGGCGGTGTACTGCATCCCCTGTACCACCAGATAGCTCTCACAGTTCTCGGCGGGGTTCTCCACCGTCAGTGTGATGGTACCACCGTCCCGGGGGGAATAATACGTGCCGTCCGCCGTCTGCTCCACACCGTTCAGGGTGATCTGCGCTGCGGCCTGTACCACCGTGCTCTGCGCGCCGCACAGCGGCAATGCGCTGTCGCCGTCTTCGGTCAGCACGGCGTTCAGCAGCGCGTCCTGCCGTTGCACGGGGGACAAGGCATCGTATTCCTCCCGCGTCATACGGCCTTCCAACGTAAAACCGATGGGCAGCGCCGCCCGGTTGGCATACACCGCGCACGTCGTGCCGCCCACATCCATGGCCAGCGTCTCCTGACGGTCAAACGCCGCAGGCAGCACACCGGTGCTGTCCGGCGCACAGAGGTAATAGCGCACGCCGAACAGCGCCTCCAGCGCGCTGCGGTTGTGCAGGCCCTTGTAGTCGTATTCCACCGGGCTGTTCTCGCCCAGTTCGCTGAACAACCGGGAAAGATAGCCGTTGTTCAGGCTCCAGAAATAGCCGGTACCGTGCAGGTCCATCAGCATGGCGCTGTTGATATAGTCGCCCATGGCGGAATCATAACGCCAATAGCCCTCATCCTCCACCTGTTTGAGGACATTCGCGGGGTTGGCCTCCACCGTGAGCCGCCAGGCGGCATCGGTATCCTTGTATTCCGCGAGGGCATTGCCCTCGTCCGCACCGTAATAGTAGCCCACGTTAGCGACGATCCCCAGGCAGCAGCCCGCCAGCAGTACCGTGCGTACAGCACGAGGGGAATCCGACCCGGCGCACATCACAAAGACCGCCAGCAGAAGCAGCAGCGCCACTCCCAGCAGCGCCGCCTCGGTGCGGGCATCTGCGTTCCAGAAGGCCAGCACGCAATAGCCCGCCAACAGTGCCCAGAGGGTGCGTTTTTCTCCGGCGGCAAGGCAGGTCATATCCGGGCAGACGCGTGCAAGAATGAAAGCCTCCAGCATGGCAAACGCCCATACCCAGCGGTTTTGTACGTAGGAGAAGCCGTTTAGTACCCGGCCCGCCCAGGGCAGCAGCATCATGGCCAACATACCGAGCCACGCAAATTTGAGCACGGCGTCCTTTTTGCGCCGGGCAAACAGCACCAGCACCGCCAGAAACGCCACCGCGCTGATGCCGATGTAGGTGGAGTAAGTGTCGAAACCCGCTCCCGTTGTCAGGTTGGCCAACAGCTGAAAAGTGCGTGCAAAAGGATATTCGGTGGTCTGCCGATCCAGCGAGAAGCGGGCGCCACCGAACATTTCAATGGCAGTGGGCAGCAGCGTCACCGCCGCGATGGCGATCCCCACCAGGCTGTACAGAACAAATCTACCCAGCAGCGGCCACAGCGTGCGCAGCCGTCGGACGCCGTACCGCTGGAAATACCGAACTGCGGCGTACAGCACCAGCAGCACGGCGATCATGTAAAAGAACAGGAAGTTGGACAGTGCCGCCAGTGCGATGGCCGCGATATACAGCGTGGGACGGCGACCTTCCAGCAAGTCATCGGCCCCCAGCAGCACCAGCGGAAAGCAGTACATGGGCACCAGGAAAATCGGCTCGATGGCCGCCACCTGGATGGTCCAGCCGCAAAACGCATAGGCCACCGCGCCCAGCAGTGTGCCGAACCGGCTGTTGCCATGGCGCAGGCTGAAGGGAAGAAAGGCCAGGCCGGCCAGATAAATGCGCACCACAATGAGCGCTTCCAGAAGCTGCTCGGTATATCGGCTTGGAACGAACGCCGCGGTTAGATTGAGCGGGTCTCCGATGACGTAATAGCTCAGTGTGGTGATGACGTCCGACCCGTAACCGATGGTAGAATCCCAGGTGGGGATTGCCGTCCCCGTCAGCAGGCAGCGCGCCGCCTGGCGCAGCCAGCGCCCGTAATACATCAGGGCGGCGTAATGCTGCTTGAGAGTGTCGCCGTACTGGATCAAGCTTTTGCCGCTGGCCGCGAACACGGCCAGCCACAGTCCCATCAGCAGGGCAAACACTACGGTATAGGCCAGCACCAGGGCGGTGTTTGGCCGCCGCTTCGCCCATCGGTTCATCGCACCGCCGCGTTTTTTCGCCGCCGACGGTTGTATGGTATCTGTCATTCCTGTTTCCTTCCCCCGCAGCCGGAGCCGGCCGCATCTGTTTTCCTTTTTATTATAAATTTTTTCACGTTCTCATGCAAGCCCGCCGGGTTGGACGGACGCCGGGTTTTGCGGCTGCGGCGAAGGCGTCGCCTGTACCGCAGACGCGCCGAACAGCGACGCCAGCGCACGGGCGGCCAGCTCGCCGGCGCGCAACGCCTCCTCCAGTGTGTTGGCGTGGCCGCCGATCTCGATGAGCAGGCAACCGGGCAGCAGGTCCTGGTTGTAGTAACGGTAGGCACAGTACACCGGTCGGGTCAGGGTAGGATACAGCGTTTCCATCTCGGTTTCCCAGGCGGCGGCAAACTGCAGGTTCATCCGCCAGTGCGGCAGGTTGACGGTGCCGCCGTTGGAGCAGCCGCTGATGATCATGACCTGGGCAGCGGCTTCGCCGTCAATTGTCGTAACCGGCTTGACGCGGGCCTGATCCCGTTCCAGCGCGTCGCGGTGTACGTCAAGAATCACCTTGATGCTGGGATACTGTTCCAGGTACGCTTTGGCGGTGGCCGCGCTGCGGTCGTAACTCTCGGTGTAGCTGGGCGAATCGTGCAATGTTTCATCATGCAGCGTGTAGATTCCCGCCTCATTGAGGATCTGTGCCATACGCGCCCCCACGGCGCACATATTCTCGCTTGTATCCTGGCTGCGGGCGGTGTAGGTTGGGTCATAGTACAGCCCGTCCCAGGACTGATAGCTCTCGGTGGCGTGCGTATGCAGGATCAGCACCTGTGGTTCGCTGCTGTTGCGTTCCACGTCAAAAGGCACGCCGCCGCGGGCCGCCTCCTGCAGTTCGGCGTCGCTGTACCCGGTCGCGTTTTTGATGCTGCCCGCCGTCAGCTGCACATAGCCGTCGCCGCTGCCCTGACGGAAGGTTTCCTCCACAATGGGGAGCGTGCCTTCGGGCAACGCCTCCTGCGACGGTGTGGGTGTGGGAGCCGGTGTAGGCGACGGCGTGGCGGTGGGCGCTGGTGTTGGCGAAGCATTCGGATTCTGGCCCTGTATGACGCCGGGTTTCCACCCCCCACGCGCCGGCTCCGCGTCCTGCTGCCATTGCTGCTGCAACACCTCAAACACCGCCGCCGGATGCTGCCACAGCGCTGCCGCAAATCCGGCCAGGCCGGCAGGATGCAGCTGCTGAACCGAGAATGCCAGGCACAGTGCGGCTGCGGCGGCCCCCGCAGCACGCAACGCGCCGTGTAGCAGCTTTTCGCCCTTTCTCATGCGGCCGCACCTCCCCCCTTGGGGCCAGTATATGCAGTGCAACGGGCAGTTTTGCTGAAAGTTTTGCGCAGCGCCCGTGCCCTGTGCGGGTGAAAACACCTGCTCGGACGAAAAAAATCGAAAAGAATTCGAAAAAAACTCTTGCACGGCCCGCCGGAATATGGTAATATAACATGTACTGTTATGGGGAACCAAGGAGGTGGAACGAATGCCTAATATCAAATCTCAGAAGGACCGCGTTGTTCAGGCCAAGAAAGAGGCTGCGCACAACAAGGCCATCAAGTCCAACCTGAAAACAGTTGTCAAAAAGGCAGACGCTGCCATCGACAGCAATGCTGCTGATAAAGAGGCCGTGATGAAGGCCGCTGTCTCTGCCATTGACTCTGCCAAGAGCAAGGGTGTTATCCATAAGAACACCGCTGCCCGCAAGATCAGCCGTATGGCCAAGCGCAACAACAAGGCTTCCGCTGCTGAATAAGATTGCATGAACAATGCCCGCCGGTTTTGCCGGCGGGCATTTTCAGTTGCTGCGGATTCAGTTCTGGTCTTTACTTTTGCCCACCAGCGCCGCCAGGACCGCAAACACCAGGCTGGCCGCAATGCCGCCCGCTGCGGCGGTCAAGCCGCCGGTAAACGCGCCCGGCAACCCGATGGTGTCCACCGCTTTCTGCACGCCGCTGGCCAGCAGATGCCCGAAGCCCAGCAGCGGCACGCTGGCTCCCGCCCCTGCAAAGTCGGCCAGCGGGCCGTACAGTCCCACGGCGCTGAGCACCACGCCGGCCACAACATAGCCGGTCAGAATACGGGCCGGGGTCAGTTTGGTGTAGTCCATCAACAGCTGACCCACCACACAGATGGCCCCGCCCACCACAAACGCCCAGACGTAGTTCATTGCGCTTCCTCCCAACTGCCCAGTTCAACGGCATGGGCAATGCCGGGGATGCTTTCCCCCTGCAAAAAGGTGGTTTGGCTCATCAGTGCGCCGGTGGAGAGGAACAGCACCCGCTTCCACTCGCGGCTTTGCAGCCGTGGCAGCACAAAGCCGCACAGCACCGCGGCGCTGCATCCGGCGCCGCTGCCGCCCGCCTGCACCTGCTGCTTCTGGATGTCGTACAGCATCAGACCGCAGTCCCGGTGGTTGGGTAGCGGGATTCCCTCTGTATTCATCTGTTGCAGCAGAAGTTCGCTGCCCACCTCGCCCAGGTCGCCGGTGAACACCGCGTCAAAGTCCTCCGGACGGGTGCCGGTGGCCGAAAAGTATTGCAGCAGCGTGCTGGCGGCGGCAGGCATCATGGCGGCGCCCATGTTGCTGATATCCTTAACGCCCATATCCTGCACACGGCCGAACGTTACCGACAATACCGGGACCCCCGCATTGCCCGCCGGGCGCAGCAGACAGGCGCCTGCCGCGGTGGCAGTCCACTGGGCGGTGGGAGTACGCTTGCCGCCGTATTCCAGCGGCGTGCGATACTGACGCTCGGCGGCGCAGAAGTGGCTGCTGGTAAAGGCCAGCGCCTGCCCTGCCAGGCCCTGCCCCGCGAACACCGCCGCCATGCCGACGCTCTCTGCCATGGTGCTGCACGCACCGTACAGCCCGGCGTAAGGCATCCCCAGCGCCCGCATGGCATAGTTGCTGGCCGTGCACTGGCACTGCAGGTCGCCGCCGAAGGCCAGTTCCACCCGTCCGGCCGAGGTGCCGCCCTTGCGCAGACACTCGGTCACACATTTTTGTTGAAGCAGGCTCTCAGCCCGCTCCCAGCTGTCTTCCCCGAAGCTGGCGTCCGGATACAGCAGGTCTAACCGGTCGGCCAGAGGGCCTTCGCCCTCCTTTTTGCCGCCCGCCGACGCCCACGCCGCGATCACCGGCGGTTTGGGGAAAAGGATCGTATCTCCCCTGCGGATCGCCATACAAAAAGCCCTCCCTTGCTTGCAAGTTCAGGCTTAGTGTGCACGGGCGGTGCGGAATTATACCTGCCGGGGCGGCGTCACATCCATTTGCCTATGGCCCAGTACAGGATCCCCCATATCCAGCTGGCCAGCGTACCGAACGCGATGACCGGCCCCGCAATGGTAAAAATCTTCGCCCCCACACCGGTGACCCAGCCCTCAGCCTTGAACTCTACGGCCGGGCTGACCACCGAGTTGGCAAACCCCGTGATGGGTACCAGCGTGCCTGCGCCCGCCTTCGCGGCCAGCTTCTGGTACCAGCCGGGCAGCGTCAGCAGTGCCGAGAGCAGAATCAGTGTGATACTGGTCAGCGTGCCGGCCAGCTCCTTGTCGTACCACATCCGGTAAAAACTGCACAGCGCTTCTCCCAGGCAGCAAATCGCCCCGCCCACAAAAAACGCCCACAGGCAGTCCTGCAATACGGGCGACGGAGGCGAGGCTTTTTTGGTCATTTCTTCGTAGCGTTTCGGGTCCAGTTTCACGGCAAAAACCCCCTTATCAAGTGTTTCTGCCGTCAGTATGTCCTTACGCGCCGTAAAATATTACATTGCCGCGATAATAAGGCTGCGGCACCATTGCCCGGTAGATGGCTTTCAGGTCGGCGTTGATCTCCGCGTCCGGCGCGCCGTCCCCGCAGGGCAGCGCATAAATCTGGTACCGCACACCGTACACCCTGCTTTCCATCGCCGTGGCGCGGGCGCCTGCACGCAGGTAAAACCCGATGCGCCGCCGGGCGGTTTCGGGATCGGGGGCCTCGGCGGGATGTTCGCATTCGATAATCAGCGCGCTTTTGCGCGGGGCGTACCAGCCGGCCAGGGCGCGCAGCGCGCGGGTGCCCGTACCGCTGCCGCGCAGCGGCGGCAGCACGGCGAAGTAATCCATCAGGGCACAGCGGCGTTCGGGCAGCACCGTCTGCCAGGCATAGGCGCAAAGATGCCCGTTCTCGCACAGCGCCAGCGGCTCGTAGATGCCGGCGCGCATCAGGCCTTCCACCGCCGGGAAGGGTTTCAGTTCATCGGGCGGGAAGTCCCTCGTCATCTCCTGACGGTAAATCTGCCCCGCCTGTTCCAGATCCAATACGCGGATATCCATGTCCGTAACGCTCCTTTCCTGCCCACAGGCAAATGCCTCTACCCGCCGCTGCGGTTTTCGTGTATAATAGGGAAAAATAAAATCAATCCGACCCGGAGGTTTACAATATGGAATGGACCGACATCAGCATTACCGTGCCCCAGCGCTACGCCGATACGGCAGAAGCCATTGCCACCATGGTGGCCAACGGCGGTATTTATATTGAGGATTACAGCGATCTGGAGCAGCAGTCGTGGGAGATCGCCCATGTGGACCTGATCGAACAGGAACTGCTGGACAAACCCCGCGACGTGGTGATCGTGCACATGTACCTGTCGCCCGACGAAAATCCGGCGGAGGTGCTGCCGCTGTTCGAGGAGCGGCTGCAGGCCAGCGGTATCGAATATACGCTGAACGCCACCGGCGTGGAGCAGGAAGACTGGCAGAACGCCTGGAAAAAATATTACCATGCCATGGACATTGGCGAACGGCTGTCCATCGTACCGGGTTGGGAGGAATATGATACCGACCGTACCGTGATCACCATGGATCCCGGCATGGCCTTCGGCACCGGCACCCACGAAACCACCTCGTTGTGTCTGGAGACGCTGGACGGTCTGATTCGCGGCGGCGAGCGGGTACTGGACATCGGCACCGGGTCGGGGATTCTGGCCATTGCAGCGCTGAAACTGGGCGCCGCCGAAGCGGAAGGCGTGGACATTGACCCCATGTGCGTGCGCACCGCCGGCGAAAACGCCGGGCGAAACGGCGTGGCCGACCGCTTCACCGTGCTGGTGGGCGACCTGTCCGACAAAGCCCGCGGCGTATACAACGTGATCACCGCCAACATTGTGGCCGCGGCGATCCTGTCGCTGGCTCCGCATGTGCCCGCCCTGATGGCGGACGGCGCCAGATTCATTGCCAGCGGTATTATCGACACCCGGAAGGACGAAGTGCTGGCCGGACTGAAGACCGCCGGCCTCAGGCCCGTGGAAGTAAAGGAAAAGCGCGGCTGGGTGTGCGTGATCTGCGAGAAAGCCTGAGGAGGAAGTTATGCCGCACCGTTATTTTACCCGCGAAGTGGGCGGCGGACGCGCCGCGCTGACCGGGGCGGACGCGCATCATCTGGCAAACGTGATGCGGGCGCGCGTGGGCGACACGGTAATTCTGTGTGACGCCGACGCCGTGGAATACACTGCCACCGTCACCTCGCTGGCCCCCGGCCGGGTGGAGTTTGACGTAGCCGAAGGGTACCCCAGCGCTGCCGAGCCGGACGTGGAGGTAACGCTGTTCGCCGCTTATCCCAAGCAGGGCAAGCTGGAAGAGATCATACGTCACAGCGTTGAACTTGGCGTGCATGACATCGTACCGTTTTTCAGCCGGTACTGCGTGGCCGCTCCCAAAAAGGAGGACGCCAAGTGCGAGCGGTACAACCGCATCGCCGCTGAGGCTGCCAAGCAGTGCGGCCGGGGCATTCTGCCGCAGGTGGCCATGCCGCTGCCGGATTTTGAATCGGTCTGCCGCCGTTTTGCGGACTACGACCTGGTTCTGTTCTTTTACGAGTGCGGCGGCGTGCCGCTGCGCAGTCTGATGGAAGCAAACGGGGCACGGCGCATCGCGGTCGTCACCGGCAGCGAGGGCGGCTTCTCCGCCGGGGAAGCCGCCGCTGCGGCAGCCGCCGGGGCCAGGACCGTGGGGCTGGGCCCGCGCATCCTGCGTTGCGAGACGGCGCCTCTTGCCGCGCTGGCCGCCGTGATGACGCTGACCGGCAATCTGGAATAGTTCCACCCCATTCTATGCCGCAAAGCCGCTTTTGCGCGGCAAATTTCCGAAAAAAGCAGGCAAGCATCCGCGCGGCGGCCGCCGCGCGGATGCTTGCCTTTGTTTTGCCGTTCCGAAGCCGGAGGATGGCCGGTCTGCATCGCCCGGATCCACCCTGCGGAAAAGGCGCCCTCCGCCTGCTACCCGGGCTGTTCCTGCAATTCCATGCCCAACAGGTAGGATTTTACTTCATGCAGACAGGGTACCTCCACCGACAGGGTACGGAACCCCATGCGCATATAATTTTCCGTGTAGGGCGGCGTCTCCACCGAAATGCCGCTGATGTAGGCCAGGCGGCGGTGGCTGTGGGCCGCCTTCACCACCATCTCAACAAGTTTGCGCACGCCGGTACTGTCCACCCGGTAATAGGGGGCCACCCGTTCATCCGAACGGTCGGCGGCGCAGGCGTACTGTACCAGATCATTCATGCCCAGCATCAGGAACTGTGCGCCGTGTTCCAGCAGTTCATCGGCACACAGCGCCGCCGCAGGTACCTCGACCAGGCAGCCGAAGGGCACGTTGGCGTTAAAATCCACCCGCCGCTCGCTGAGCATATCCTTACAGCGCTCAATTTCCCGCATACAGGCGTCCCAGTCCTCGGTACCGCCCACCATCGGCAACACGACCCGCAAGTCACCCATTTTGCCTGCGCGAAGCAGCGCGCAGATCTGTTCGTCAAACATCTGCCGCTGTGCGCTGAGCATTCGCACACCACGCAGGCCCAGAGCCGGGTTTTCGCCCACCGGCGTGTCCAGATTCACCGCGCCAATGTCGTAGGTACGCACCGTCACCGGCGCGCCGCCCGCAGCCGCCAGGCAGTTGACATAATGGAAATACTGTTGATCCTCGGTGGGTTTCATCATCAACAGCGGTTCGCTTCGCACCAGACCAATGCCCGACGCGCCGCTGTGCATCGCAGCCTCAATGCCCTCGGCGTCGGTGCAGTTGGCCCACAGTTCAAAGGGCGTGCCGTCCCGCGTAAAGCAGGGCTTTGCGGCCAGCGCATCCGGCTTTTCACTGCGGCGGCGGATCTGGGCAATTTTGTGGTTGGCCTGGGCGATCTGCTCCGGCGCAGGGTCGATGATCAGCCGCCCGGCCTGGGTGTCCAGCACCACCTGATGCCCGGCCGCCGCATCCGCGGCGCCCGCGCCCAGGCGAACCAGCGCCGGAATGCCCAGCGACCGGGCCAGGATCGCCGCGTGGCTGGTGGCACTGTCTGTATCGGAGATAAAGCCCAGGATCATGCTTCGCTCGATGCTGAGCACATCGCTGGGGAAAAACTGGTCCGCCGCCAGAATGGCCGGCTTGGTCAGATCCATTTTCAGGCGGGGACGCCCGTCCAGAATGTCCACCACACGCCGGCAGGCGTCGCGCACATCCACGCTGCGCTCGCGTATGTAATCGTCATCCACATTGTCCAGGCGGGCGGCGAAAATCTGCTCGGCGCGTTCCACCGCGGCAGCGCTGCCTGCGCCTGCGGAGATATAATCGCCGATTTCGTTGGTAAAAGATTCATCCTCCAGCAAAGCGATCTGGAAGATGAAAATGTCCGCTTCCGGCCCGCGGGCATTCTGCTGCAGCTGGCGCAGCTCTGCCTTGGCCAGCACAATGGCCGCCTCATACAGTGCGCGTTCCCGGAAGGGGTCGTGCACAACGCGGTGCAGCCCGGCCACGCCGCGGTCGATCTTGACCACCGGGCCGATGGTTACGCCAGGCGAGGCACCCGTTCCTCTGATGACCTGCATACTGATCTCCCTTTCTGCATCCTTGCGTTACAGATAAAGGCTTCCTTCTTTTTCGGCCATGTCCGACAATGCGGCGGATACCACCGCCGTCACGAATTCATCCGGCGCGGCGGCAGCCATGGCCGCCTCCCCCACCACCGGGCCGTCGTTCCGGCCCAGCAAATTGCGGAATTTGTCGGCCGGATCCCGCTCAAAGCTGCCCAGAAAGGTAAACGCCAGCAGCCTGGGGGTGACGGGCATCTCCGGCGAAACGCCCATTTCCTCGGCAGCCAGTTCCAGCGGGGCCAGTGCCCCGGCCGTGGGGGCCAGCAGATCCTGCTCGAAGGGCTGGGGATAGTGTTTCAGCCGGCGGGCAGTCTGTTCGGCCAATGCCAGCGCGGGGGCACGGGCCACCGCCGCCTGCAATACGTTCTGGTACGCCCTGGCAAAGGAGGGAAGGAACCCGTCCGCAGCGGGCAGAATGGGGTACGCCGTACCGCCCATGCGCCCAAATGCGCGCATGGTGTCAAAATAGCCGAGCGTTATGTTGCGGGCGGCGCGCTCCCCGTCGAATTCCAGCAGCGGCCCCAGATCCCAGTGGCTGCGGATGATGCGCGTGGGCAGACCGGTGGTATTCGACCGGGTATATCCGATGCCGTCCACATCCACGCCGATCAGCTCGGTGGCACCCATCGCCTTGGCCAGGCCCAGCGGCATATTATCCCGCCAGCCGCCGTCAATATACCGCACTCCGTTGATTTCCCGCGGGCGAAGCGCCGGAAAGCAGGCGCTTGAGCCCATCATGTAGGCTTTCAGCTCGCCGTGGGGGATACTTTCCAGCGGGCACTGTACGCTGCGCATGGTGTTCATTTCGGTCATAACCAGGCCATACCCCACCGGCGCGGCGCGCAGGGCGTCCTCGTCCAGATAGCGGTCGATGGTCTCCCCCAGCGGTTCCAGGTCCAACCCGCCGCTCTTGACCACATCCAGCAAAAACTCCCGCAGTTCCTCATGGCTTTTGCCTTTGGGCAGTTCCAGTACACTTTTGGTTTCCAGGCTCTGCCACAGTTCGGCGGCTTCCTTGTCCTTGCCCAGCACGAACAGCGCTGCGTTCAGGCAGCCCACACTCGCGCCAACGATCACATCGGGATGCCAGTCCAGCTCGGTCAGCGCTTTGTACACGCCCACCTGGTAGCTGCCTTTTGCACCGCCGCCTGCCAGTACCAATCCCTTTGCCACAGCCTGTTCCCCCCAATCGGTCGTTTCTTGATTTTAATTATACCATGACGGTGCCGGATATGCGAGAGGTCTGCGGCATTTTTTACACACTTTAACCAATTTATACGATAATTTTATGCACATTTACACAGAGCCCCGCCTTCCGCCCAAGGGAAAGTATACCAGCCGCCGGGCCAGAAATCTTCCGCAATCTGTCGACGGCGGCAGGGCTTGTAACCTCCGGGCGAATACGGTAAAATAGGAACAGAAGAAAGACCGCGCAACCCCTGGATATGAATGAGAAAAGGAGTCTTTTCCATGCAGAAAAAACCTGTTCTTGCCGTTATGGCCGCCGGAATGGGCAGCCGCTACGGCGGTTTGAAGCAGATCGACCCGGTTGGCCCGTCCGGCGAGGCGATCCTGGATTACAGCCTGTATGATGCCCGCCGCGCCGGGTTCGATACCGTGGTATTTATCATCAAGCACGAGATCGAGGCCGACTTCAAGGCGACGGTCGGCGCGCGTGCCGGGCGGGCCGGTTTCCAAGTGCGTTACGCCTTCCAGCAGCTGGATCTGCTGCCGGAAGGATTTTCCGTGCCCGAAGGCCGCGTCAAGCCCTGGGGTACTGCCCACGCGGTGCTGTCCGCCGCGCAGCAGCTGGACGGCGCCCCCTTTGCCGTTATCAACGCCGACGACTACTATGGACCGGAAGGCTTCCGCCTGGTGTACGACTACCTGTCCACCCATGCTGACGGCGACAGGTACGCCTGGACTATGGTAGGGTTCCTGCTCAAAAACACCGTCAGCGAAAACGGCTCCGTCTCCCGCGGGGTGTGCGTCACCGACGAGGCGGGCAACCTGGTATCCGTCACCGAGCGCACCCGCATTGAACCTTATGCGGGCGGTATCCATTACACGCAGGACGACGGCGCCACCTGGGTGGATCTGCCCGGTGAGACTGTGGTCAGCATGAATCTGTGGGGCTT
>JBJEYG010000296.1:0-4465 GCA_051886555.1 Gemmiger sp. | reverse complement strand
TCCCGCAACGGTCAAGACGCTGGAGTACGATCCCAACCGTTCCGCGTTCATCGCGCTGATTGAGTACGCTGACGGTGTCAAGAGCTACATCCTGGCTCCCGACGGCCTGAAGGTTGGCGACACCGTTATGGCCGGCCCCAATGCCGACATCAAGCCCGGCAACGCACTGCCCTTTGAGAATATCCCCGTCGGTACCATGATCCACAACATCGAGCTTTACCCCGGTAAGGGCGGCCAGCTGGTCCGTTCCGCCGGCGTGATGGCCCAGCTGATGGCGAAGGAGAACGGCTACGCGCTGGTTCGTCTGCCTTCCGGTGAGATGCGCAACATTCGTCTGAACTGCATCGCTACCATCGGCGTTGTGTCCAACATCGATCACGAGAATGTCAACCTGGGCAAGGCCGGCCGCAAGCGTCACATGGGCGTCCGTCCCGGCAGCCGTGGTTCCGTCATGAACCCCTGCGATCACCCGCACGGCGGCGGCGAGGGCCGCGCTCCTGTGGGCCACTCCGGTCCTATGACTCCGTGGGGCAAGCCCGCTATGGGCCTGAAGACCCGCAAACACCACGCACGCTCCAACAAGTTCATTGTGAAGCGCGCCAACGGCTAAGGGAGGTATTTGAAACATGTCTAGAAGCACCAAAAAAGGCCCTTATATCATGCCTTCCCTGCTGAAAAAGGTCGAGGCTATGAACGAGAGCGGCAAAAAGAGCGTTATCAAGACCTGGAGCCGTTCCTCCACCATCTTCCCCGAATTTGTCGGCCACACCATCGCCGTGCATGACGGTCGCAAGCATGTGCCTGTGTACGTCACCGAGGATATGGTCGGTCACAAGCTGGGTGAGTTCGCGCCCACCCGCAAGTTCGGCGGCCACGCCGGCGGCAAGACCACCGGTAAATAATTGAAGGAGGAACAAACAAATGGAAGCTCGGGCAACTCTTCGTTACGCCCGCATCAGTCCTCGTAAGGTTTCTGTTGTGATGGACCTCATCCGCAACAAGCCCCTGGACCAGGCGCTGGCAATCCTGCAGTACACCCCGAAGGCCGCTTGTGAGCCCCTTCTGAAGCTGGTCAATTCTGCAGCCGCGAATGCTGAAAACAATTTCAACATGGATCGCGCAAATCTTTATGTGGCAGAGTGCTATGTCTGCCCCGGCCCCACGCTGAAGCGCATTATGCCTCGCGCTCAGGGCCGTGCATACCGCATCCTGAAGCGCACCAGCCACATGACTGTTGTGCTGAAAGAGAAAGAGTAAGGAGGTAAACAAATGGGCCAGAAAGTCAATCCCCACGGCATGCGCGTGGGTGTCATCAAAGATTGGGACAGCCGCTGGTTTACCTCTAAGCAGGAATTCGGCGACAACCTCGTTGAGGATTACAAGATCCGCAAGACCCTGAAAAAGCAGCTCTACTCCGCCGGCGTTCCCAAGATCGAAATCGAGCGTACTGTGGACAGCCAGTCCGGCGCTCCCAAGATCAAGGTCAACGTATTCTGCGCCAAGCCGGGCATCGTCATCGGCAAAGGCGGCGCTGAGAGCACCAAGATCGAGGCTCAGCTCGCCAAGATGACCGGCAAGGCCGTCAACCTGAACATCGTTGAGGTGAAGAACACCAGCACCAACGCTCAGCTGGTTGCTGAGGACATCGCCTCCCAGCTGGAGCGCCGCATCGCGTTCCGCCGTGCGATGAAGCAGGCCATCCGCAATGCCATGCAGCCCCGCGGCGGCGTACCTGCCAAGGGTATCAAGTGCCAGTGCTCCGGCCGTCTGGCCGGCGCGGACATCGCCCGCACCGAGAGCTATCACGAGGGCACCATCCCCCTGCAGACTCTGCGCGCTGATATCGACTATGGTTTCGCTGAGGCGAACACCACCTACGGTAAAGTCGGCGTGAAGGTCTGGATCTACAAGGGCGAGATCCTGAAGGGCGCCAAGCAGCCTGTTGCTGGCAAGCCTGCTGCCAAGAAGGAAGGAGGCAAACAGTAATGTTACTGCCGAAACGTGTGAAATACCGCCGTGTACAGCGCGGCCGTATGACCGGTAAGGCCATGCGCGGCAATACCGTCAATCAGGGCCAGTATGGCCTTCAGGCGCTGGAGCCGTCCTGGATCACTTCCAACCAGATCGAGGCCGCCCGTGTCGCCATGACCCGTTATATCAAGCGCGGCGGCAAGGTCTGGATCAAGATCTTCCCCGACAAGCCTGTTACCGAGAAGCCGGCCGGCACCCGTATGGGTTCCGGTAAAGGCAGCCCCGAGTACTGGGTGGCCGTGGTCAAGCCCGGCCGCATCCTGTTTGAGCTGGATGATGTGGATGAGGCAACTGCCCGCGAGGCTCTGCGCCTGGCTGCGAACAAGCTGCCGATCCGCTGCAAATTCGTCAAGCGCGAGGAGCCTGACACTGTAAAGGAGGATGACGCTGAATGAAAGCCACTGAACTGCGCGAAATGACTGATGTTGAGCTGGCCAAACAGCTCAAAGATCTGAAAGCGGAACTGTTCAACCTGCGCTTTCAGCACGCCATCAACCAGTTGGACAACCCCATCCGCATTGAGGCCGTGAAGAAGGACATCGCCCGCGTGATGACCATCATGGCCGAGAAGAATGCGAAGAACGCTTAAGAGGGAGGTTAAACGATGGAACGCAATTTGAGAAAGACCCGTGTGGGCACTGTCGTTTCCGACAAGATGGATAAGACCGTCGTTGTCGCTGTGAAAGACAGCGTTCAGCACCCCCTCTACAAGAAGATCCTGAAGCGCACCAAGAAGTTCAAGGTGCACGACGAGAATAACGAGTGCGGCGTCGGTGATCGTGTTGAGATCATGGAAACCCGTCACTTCTCCAAGGATGTCAACTGGCGCCTGGTTAAAATTATCGAGAAGGCAAAATAAGCCTGGTACTTTGAAAGGAGGACCTGAAAGATGGTTCAGATGCAAACTTATCTCAAAGTGGCCGACAACACCGGTGCCAAGGAGTTAATGTGCTTCCGTGTACTGGGCGGTACCCGCAAGAGATATGCGAACATTGGCGACATCGTGGTTTGCAGCGTCAAGAAGGCTGCTCCCGGTGGCACCGTGAAGAAGGGCGATGTGGTCAAGGCCGTGATCGTCCGCAGCAAGCAGGGCCTGCGCCGCGACGACGGTTCCTACATCCGTTTTGATGAGAACGCCGCCGTTATCGTCATGGCCGACAAGAGCCCCAAGGGCACCCGTATCTTTGGACCCGTCGCGCGCGAACTGCGTGATGCCGGCTTCACCAAGATCCTGTCCCTGGCTCCGGAATCGCTGTAAGGAGGTTTTAATAGAATGAACAATCTTCATGTTAAAACCGGCGACAACGTTATGATCATCTCCGGCAAGGATAAGGGCAAGACCGGCAAGGTCCTGCAGACCAGCCCGAAGGAGGGCAAGGTCATCGTTGAAGGCCTGAACATGGTCACGAAGCACGTCAAGCCCCGCCGTCAGGGCGAGCAGGGCGGCATCGTGAAGGCTGAGGGCGCCATCTACGCCTGCAAGGTGCAGCCTGTCTGCCCCAAGTGCGGCAAGGCGACCCGCGTCGGCCATTCCGTCAAGGACGGCAAGAACGTCCGCATCTGCCGCAAGTGCGGCGCTGAGCTGTAAGGGAGGAGTTACACATGGCACGTTTGAAAGAACAGTATGTCAACGAGATCGCTCCGGCCCTGAACCAGAAGTTCAACTACAAGAGCCCGATGCAGATCCCCAAGCTGGAGAAGGTTGTCATCAACGTGGCAGCCGGCGAGGCGAAGGAAAACGCCAAGGTTATCGACGCCATCGTCGCTGACCTGGGCCAGATCACCGGCCAGAAGGCTGTGGTTTGCAAGGCCAAGAAGAGCGTCGCAAACTTCAAGCTGCGCCAGGGCATGCCCATCGGCGCGAAGGTCACCCTGCGCGGTGAGCGTATGTACGAGTTCGTGGATCGCCTGTTCAATGTGGCTCTGCCCCGTGTCCGCGACTTCCGCGGCATTTCCGGCAACAGCTTCGATGGCCGCGGCAACTACGCGTTTGGCCTGAAAGAGCAGATCATCTTCCCCGAAATCGACTTCGACAAGGTGGACGCCGTTCGCGGCATGGACATCTGCTTCGTTACCACGGCGAAAACCGATGAGGAGGCCAAGGAGCTGCTGAAGGCTCTGGGCGCTCCGTTCGCAAACTGATAAGGGGGAGAAAACAAAATGGCAAAAACTTCTATGAAGCTCAAGCAGCAGCGTCCTGCCAAGTTCTCCAGCCGTGCGTACAACCGCTGCAAGATCTGCGGCCGTCCCCATGCTTACCTGCGCAAGTACGGTGTGTGCCGTATCTGCTTCCGTGAGCTGGCTTACAAAGGCGAGATCCCGGGCGTCAAGAAAGCTTCTTGGTAATTCCGGGTTTCGAGAACAAGACGTAAACAACAAATTACACAACCTAAGGAGGTTAGTGGCATGCAAATCACCGATCCCATCGCGGACC
>JBJEYG010000295.1:0-4473 GCA_051886555.1 Gemmiger sp. | reverse complement strand
CTGTTGGCCGCCACGGTTTCCGGGGTCAGGGGCAGGTTCTGGGTGGGGTGCCACTGGGCGGCCAGGTCCGGGCAGCGGGAGGCAAAGTCGTTGACCCCGGGGATCACCTGCCGTCCCTCGCAGACGGGGCAGCCGGTGCCGCCAACGGTGCGGGAGGAGACAGCCGCCTGCCACCGGTGGCCCTGGGGGCAGACCCACCACACCTTCCGGTGGGTGCCGGGCAGGACCTGGCTGGGGAGAAGGGCGCCGGTTTTGATGAAACTACCATCGAGCGTATCTGCGGTGGTATCCGCGAAGCATGGAGCCTGGGCACCCAGATCGGCATTGTGGTAGGCGGCGGCAACTTTTGGCGCGGCGCTACCAGCGGCGATATGGACCGCATGGATGCCGATAAGATCGGCATGCTGGCCACGGTGATGAATGCGATTTGTCTGAAAGACGCACTGCGCCGTCAGGGGGTTCCCGCTGTTGTCATGACCAGCATCGTGATGCCGCAGGTCGCGGATGTGTTTACCAGCGACAAGGCCAGGCAGGCCCTTGCGGACGGTAAGGTGGTTCTGTTTGGCGGCGGTACTGGCAACCCGTTGTTCTCCACCGATACAGCCAGCGCTCTGCGCGCGCTGGAAATCGGCGCGGACGCCATGTTCAAGGCAACCCAGGTGGATGGCGTCTACGACAAAGATCCCCATAAGTACCCGGATGCCAAACGCTATGAAACGCTGACGCTTACCCAGGTGCTCAATCAGCGACTGGGCGTGATGGACTCCACCGCTGCGGCGCTCTGTCGCGACAACGGCCTTCCCATTCTGGTGTTTGATCTGGGGGAACCGGCCAACATTGCCAGAGCGGTACGGGGCGAGCCGGTGGGCACGCTGGTAAAAGAGTAACAATAAGTAAAAAACGGCGCAACGCCGATTGACACAGCAAAGGAGAATTACTATGAGCAGCGCAACCAAGGTATATGAGGAAAAGATGAACAACTCTGTGAATCATCTGGTTCGGGAACTGGGCACCATTCGTGCAGGCCGTGCCAACCCTGCCGTGCTGGATAAGGTCAGCGTGGACTACTACGGCAGTCCCACGCCGGTCAACCAGATCGCCGCCGTCGCCGTGGCGGAAGCCCGGATCCTGACGATTACTCCCTGGGACGGAAAAATGGTCAAAGCCATCTCCAAAGCTATTCAGACCAGCGACATCGGCATCAATCCCATTGATGACGGCCATACCATCCGTCTGGTTTTTCCGGCGCCCACCGAGGAGCGCCGCCGCCAGCTGACCAAGGACGTCAAAAAGCTGGGCGAAGAGGCCAAAGTGGCGGTTCGCAACATTCGTCGTGAGGCGGTGGATAAGTTCAAGACCCAGAAGAAGGCCGGCGAACTGACCGAGGATGACCAGAAAAAGCTGGAAGAAGAAATCCAGAAGCTGACGGATAAGTTCGTCAAAAACATTGACGCTACCTGCTAGGAGAAAAACAAAGAAATCATGGAGGTCTGAGCCGCTGCGGTCAGGCTTTCCCGTGCCGCGCAGCTTGATGCGCGGCACAAACTTATTTTCGTGGAAATTCACAGCCGGACAGTGCATACATTGCAAAAGGGCATGCGCTGCCCGTGAAAGGGACCGTTTATGAAAACCAGAATCATCACATCCGTTGTCGGCCTGGCGATTCTTGCTGTCGTGCTGGCGTTCTTTGACACATTGCTGTTTGATATTGTTATTGCCGCAGTTTGTTTGCTGGGCATCCATGAGATCTTTAATGCCATGGGGTTCGGCAAGAAGGATCTGTACCTGTACTTTACGGCGGTACCGTTCACCGTTATGGTGATGTGCAGCAACGGCCAGTTTGCCTATCGCTCGCTGCTGCCGCTGGCTTTGCTGACGGTGTTGTTCTACAACATCTGCCTGATTGCGCACTGCCGTACGCTGGACTTCGGCAAGCTCAGCGGTTTTCTTTATTTCAGCGGCGTGGTGATTATCTGTTTTTATTCACTGATCTACCTCAAGCGCCGTCTTCCGACTGAAATATATCATTCGGATGCGATTTTCTTTATTGCGCTTATCCTCTGCTTTGCCTGGGGCGGTGACAGCGCCGCCTACTTTGCGGGGCGCGCTTTCGGCAAACATAAGCTGGCTCCCGTTGTCAGTCCCAAAAAGACGGTGGAAGGCGCCATCGGCGGTGTGGCCGGCAGTATGCTGCTGGGCGTTCTCGCCACCGCCATCTACGGTACGCTTTCCGGAAGGTTGGAAGCGCTGACCGTGGAAGTCAACCTCCGCCATTTTCTGGTGATTGCGCTGATGGGGGCGGTGGCCTCGGTTCTGGGGATCCTGGGCGATCTGTTTGCCTCCAGTGTCAAACGTCAGGCCGGCATAAAAGATTACGGTACCATTTTCCCCGGTCACGGCGGTATTCTGGACCGGTTTGACAGTGTCATGTTTATTGCGCCATTTGTGGCTATTGTGGTGCGTTACTTCTTTTATTTCATTCGCTGAAAGGACGGTTCGGGATGTCTAAAACACTTACCCTTCTCGGTTCCACCGGTTCCATCGGCACCCAAAGTCTGGACGTGGCACGGATGCATGGTTACCGTGTGTTCGGCCTGGCGGCCAACAGCAGGGTGGAAGTTCTGCTGGAACAGATCAACGAGTTTCATCCCGCCTGTGTCGCGGTGACGGATCCCGCCGCTTACGACCGGCTGGACGCTGCATTGGCCGGAACCGCCGGCGCGCCAGAGTTACTCAAAGGCCCCGAGGGGCTCCGGCAGCTGGCTGCCATGGATGGCCCGGATGTGGTGCTCAATGCGGTAGTTGGGATCGCCGGATTGCCCGCTTCGCTGGCTGCCATCGAAAGCGGCCATGATCTGGCGCTGGCCAATAAGGAAAGTCTGGTCACTGGCGGTCATCTGGTTACCGACGCGGTCCAGCGCAACGGCGTGAAGCTGCTGCCGGTGGACAGCGAGCATTCCGCGATTTTTCAATGTCTGCAGGATCAGAATTCCGCAAAATCTCTCACAAAGATCCTGCTTACCGCGTCCGGCGGGCCGTTCTTCGGCATGAAGGCGGCCGAACTGGCCGGCAAGACCAAAGCGGACGCGCTCCGGCATCCAAACTGGAATATGGGTGCTAAAATCACCATTGACTCTGCCACATTGATGAACAAAGGTCTGGAACTGATCGAGGCGGTCTGGCTGTTCGGCTTGGCCTCCGAGAAAATCCAGATTGTTGTGCAGCGGGAAAGCATCATTCATTCGGCTGTACAGTTTGCGGACAATTCCGTGATTGCACAGATGGGGGTTCCGGATATGCGGATTCCCATCCAGTATGCGCTTACCTGGCCGGAACGCACCGCAAGCCCCGTACCGGAACTGGATTTCACAGCGCTGAAATCGCTCAGCTTTGACATAGCCGATGAAGAAACGTTCCGTTGCCTGGCAGCCTGCAAAAAGGCCATCGCAAAGGGGGGGCTGGGACCTTGCGCCGCAAACGGCGCCAATGAGGAAGCGGTACGTCTGTTCCTTGAGGACAAGATCGGCTTCCTGGACATTGGTCGTCTGGTGGAGGCGGTGGTGGACAGCGACAGCTATGGCGGTGCGTATACCCTGGATGATGTATACGAATGTGACAAAATGGCGCGCAGCTTTGTGCGCAGTCATCTCTGACAAACCCTGCGCGGGAGGTGCTTATGACAACACTGCTGACAATGGCAGTATCGATTTTGGTGTTCGGTGCGGTGATTTTTGTGCATGAGTTCGGCCATTTTCTGGCCGCCAAGCACAATGGAATTCAGGTCAACGAGTTTTCCATCGGCATGGGACCGGCGCTGTGGCAGAAGGAGAAAAACGGTACGCTGTACAGCATCCGACTGTTGCCCATCGGCGGGTTCAATGCCATGGAAGGGGAGGACGGCGAGGAGGAAACCGAAGGCACAAACAATACGCCCAAACGAACTTCCTTCTGGCCGGCTGTGGTGGATCACAAGCCATTTTCAGCGGCCTCGGTCGGTCAGCGCATGGTCGTCATTGCATCCGGCGCGCTGATGAATTTCCTGTTGGGCATTATCGTGCTTATTGTGCTGGTGGCAGGCCAGGAGGGGCCGATTACCAGCAAGATCATTTATGACTTTTATGACGGTGCGATCAGCGCGCAAACCGGTTTGCGGCCGGGCGATGAGGTGCTGGCCGTCAACGGCCGCCACTGCTTTGTGGCAGCCGATATTGTGTATGAGCTGCAGCGGGCAGAGAATTATACCGCGGACTTTACCGTGCGCCGCGACGGCGAAAAAGTGGAACTGAAGAACGTGCAGTTCGGCACGCAGACCGACGGGGACGGCAATGTTCGCATGGTGCTGGAGTTTTCCGTTTACGGCATTACCAAGACGCCGCGCACGGTAGTGCATGAGGCGGTCAATGAGTTTGCGTACTATGCGCGGCTGATTATCCGTTCACTGGCGGACCTTGTCATGGGGAGAGTCAGCGTCAA
>JBJEYG010000294.1:0-4474 GCA_051886555.1 Gemmiger sp. | reverse complement strand
ATTGCCCCACCGGAGAAGTCGGGTGGAAATCCCGCGCAGTCCCGCTACCGTCACAGTCGGATCGCCGGGCAGCGCTTGGTACGGCTCCACGATGGATGGAGAAGGGTACGCAAGGCGGCTTTGCATCCGTGCGCCCTTTTGCATTGACAAAGGGGCGCTTTTGTTTGCAAAAAAAAACAAAAAAGGAGCGTTTTTTCATGGAAAATCAGAAAAAGAGCAACAAGAAACTGCTGCTGGGCGTGGTTGCGCTTGTCGCGGCCATTGCGGTGCTGCTGGGCATCTACTTTGCCACCCGCAAGCCCACCGTCAGCGGGGACAAGACCATCGGCGTGCAGGTGATCCTGGCCGACGGCACCACCGAGAAGGAGACTTCCATCACCACCAGCGAGGAATACCTGCGCGGCGCCCTGGAGCAGGAAGGCCTGATCGAAGGCAGCGAGAGTGAGTACGGATTGTATGTGACCAGCGTGGACGGGATTGCCGCCGACGACAGCAAAAACGAGTGGTGGTGCTTCACCCGGGACGGCGAAATGCTGGATACCGGCGTGGATTCCACCCCCATTGCCGACGGCGAACACTATGAGATCACGCTGAGCACCTATTGATGCCCCGCCGCGGTACCCGGCCGCTGACCACCCGCCAGGTGGTGCTGGCCGGGCTGATGGGCGCCCTGATGATGGCGCTGAAGGAAGCGCTTGCGGCGGTGCCCGGCGTGGAACCGGTCACACTGCTGGTGATCCTGTACGCGCTGGAATTGCCCGCCCTGGCCCCCTGGGCCATCGCAGTGTTTGTGGCGCTGGAATTTGTGCTGTACGGGTTCGGGCTGTGGAGCTGGATGTACCTGTACATCTGGTTCGTGCCGTATTTTGCGGCGCGGGCCTTCCGCCGCCAGCAAAGTGCGCTGTTCTGGGCGCTGGTGTCCGGCGTGTTCGGGCTTTGCTTCGGCGCGCTGTGCACGCCGGTTTACTTTGCCATTCAGGGGCCGGGCGGCGCGCTGGCCTGGTGGGCGGCGGGCATTCCCACCGACATCGGGCACTGCATCGGCAACTTTTTTGTGATGCTGGTGCTGCACAAACCGCTGCGCCGCGCCCTGCACACCATCGCCGCCCGAAACTTTACCCCATAAAATCAAACACCGCCGCGGAGCCATCGTTCCGCGGCGGTGATTTTATAAAAAGGCGCTGCTTTTTTCTTTCGGCAGGCCGGGCGTTGGTCTGGTCTCCGCCGGGCGATTGCCCTCGCATGGCGGAGTCGCAGTGGTCGTTGGGGAAATGCTTGCCATATTGTGAGGAGGCTGCTGCCTCCCTCATTGCACTTACAGTATATCGCCCGGTCGTGAAATGGGTTTGAAAGGCTTTTGAAAGAATTGGAAAGAAACCTTGAACAATTTTTGAACGATACGGCGCTTTATCGTCTCAGGCGTTTGTCGCACCGGATGGCAAGGTGCGTACCCACCGACTGGAACAGCTGCACCATCACCACAAGCAGCAGCGTGGCCACCGTCATGACCACATAGTTGTAGCGGTAGTAGCCGTAGTTGATGGCGATCTGGCCCAGGCCGCCGCCGCCGATGACGCCGCTCATGGCCTGATACCCCAGAATGGTGGTCAGCGCGATGGTGGTGTTGGAGATCAGGCTGGGCAGGCTTTCGGGCAGCATCACTTTCAGGATGATCTGCATGGGGGTGGCGCCCATGCTCTGGGCCGCCTCGATCACGCCGGCGTCCACCTCGCGCAGGCTGCTCTCCACCAGGCGGGCCACAAAGGCGAAGGCGGCGGCAACCAGCGGCACCACCGTGGCCTTGGTGCCCACCGTAGTGCCCACGATCAGGCGGGACAGCGGGAACACAAACACCATCAGCAGCAGAAACGGCACGCTGCGCAGCAGATTGATGACGGCGTTGAGCACCCGCATGACCCAGCGGGGCAGCGGCAGCACGCCGCCCTCCTCGCCCACCACCAGCAGCACGCCCAGCGGCAGGCCGATGGCCAGCGCCAGCGCGGTGGAGAGCACCGCCACATAAAAGGTTTCCCAGATGGCCAGGGGCAACGTGGGCAGCACGCCCATCAGCTCGCTCCATGCCTTGGATGCAAACAGTTCGCTCATCGCTCCTCCACCTCCTCATAGGAAATTCCCGGGTACTGCTTGATGTATTCCAGCGCTTTGGCGGCATTTTCCGGCTCGGCGGGCAGGGCCAGCAGCATGCTGCCCAGCGTCTGCCCGTTCAGGATCCGGGTATCCGCCGCCAGGATGGACACCAGCGCGCCGCACTCGACGGCCAGGCTGGCCACCAGCGGCTTGTCGGTGGTCTGGGTACCGTTGAAGGCCACCCGCACCAGTTTGCGGCCGGGCAGCAGCGTGCCCTGTTCGGGCGCGCCCGCTGGGAACACCAACCGGCGCGCGGCCTCCGATCTGGGGTTGGAGAAGATCCGGCTGACCTCGCCTTCCTCCACCACACTGCCCTGATCCAGAATGGCCACACGGCTGCAAATCTCCTCCACCACGCTCATCTGGTGGGTGATGACCACCACCGTGATGCCCAGCTCGGCGTTGATCTTTTTGATGAGGCTCAGAATGGAATGGGTGGTGTTGGGGTCCAGGGCGCTGGTGGCTTCGTCGCACAGCAGCACCTGGGGATCGGTGGCCAGCGCACGGGCGATGGCCACGCGCTGCTTCTGCCCGCCGGACAGCTGCGCCGGGTAGGCGTCCGCCTTGTCGGGCAGGCCCACCAGTTCCAGCAGTTCCCGGGCGCGGGCTTCGGCCCTGGGTTTCGCCACGCCGGCCAGTTCCATGGGGAAACAGACGTTTTTCAGGCAGGTGCGCTGCATCAGCAGGTTGAACTGCTGGAAGATCATGGTGATCTGCCGCCGCGCCTCGCGCAGTTCCCGGGGCGTCAGGTTCTGCATTTCGCGGCCGTTCACCGCAACGCGGCCCTCATCGGGGCGTTCCAGCATGTTGATACAGCGCACCAGCGTGGATTTTCCCGCGCCGGACATGCCGATAATGCCGTAGATCTCGCCGTCCGGGATGGTCAGTGAGATGTCCTTGAGCGCTTCCACGGTGCCGCCCTGCATGGGAAAGCGTTTCGTCAGATGTTCGATCTGGATCATAGCGTCCTCCTAAAAAACAGACCAAGGGGCGGCCCCCCGCTTGCAGGTAAGGGCCGTCCCTTTTCCGGTCTGATGCGATCAGTAGATGGCGACCACCGCGCCGTCATAGGTAGCTTCGATGAATTCCTTCACCGCTTCGCTGCGCACAGCGGCGATCAGCGCCTTGGTCAGGTCGGAATCCTCGTTGCCCTCCCTGACGCACAGCACGTTGGCGTAGGTCTGGGCGGCGTCGGAATCGGCGCTCTCGGCAGCCAGGGCGTCCTTGCTGGCGGTCAGGCCGGCCTGGGCAGCGTAGTTGCCGTTGATGACGGCCAGGTCCACGTCCTGCAGCGTGCGGGGCAGCTGAGCGGCCTCCACCTCAACGATCTCGATGTTCTTGGGGTTGTCCACGATGTCGTTCTTGGTGACGGTCAGGCCGGCGCCCTCGGGCAGGGTGATCAGGCCCTGGGCAGCCAGCAGCTGCAGTGCGCGGGCTTCGTTGGTGGTATCGTTGGGCACGGCGATCTGGGCGTTGTCGGGCAGCTCGTCCAGCGTACGGGTCTTGCCGGGATACAGGCCCAGAGGCTCATAGTGGATGGAAGCCACGCTCACAACCTTGGTGCCCTTCTCGGCGTTGAAATCATCCAGATAGGGCTGGTGCTGGAAATAGTTGGCGTACACGTCGCCGGAATCCACCACCACGTTGGGCTGCACATAATCGGTAAACTCCTGAATGTCCAGGGTGATGTCCGCCTTGGCCAGGATGTCCTTGGCGACGGCCAGGATCTCGGCGTGGGGCGTGGGGCTGGCAGCCACCGAGATGGTGGAGCCGGCCAGCGCGGCGTAATCCACGGTGGCATCGTACCCGTCGCCGGTGAAGTCGGCGGCGGCTTCGGAGGAAACCGCCTCGGACGAAGCGGCCTCGGAGGTGGCTTCGCTGCTTGCGGCGCTGCTTGCGGAGGAACCGCAGGCGGCCAGGCTGAGTGCCAGCGCGGAGGCCAGCAGGGCAGAAATCAGTTTTTTCATGGTAAACTCTCCTTTTTCATCTATCGTTTTGTTGTACGGCGCGGGGGTGTTGCAAACGAGTCCCTCAACACATTCGCACCCCAGGCTGCAACAGAAACTGTGTTCTCATCGCTTTCCCCTCCCCAGAAAAATTGCTTGCGGAAAAATAAAACAGGCAGGACGCCTGCGGCGTCCTGCCTGCTGAAATCCGTTCGCGCTGCCGAAAAAAGCGCACGGTCAAGCAAGTACAGGTTGCCGCTGCAAACTGCACATGCACATCATCATACCATAACGGCGGTTGGCTTTCATGCAACGGCACCTTCCTTTCCTCACCGGCGGACCGGCTGTTTTCTTGTTTCTGAGTATAGCACACTTAGATC
>JBJEYG010000293.1:0-4492 GCA_051886555.1 Gemmiger sp. | reverse complement strand
TTCGTTTGGTAATCATACTTTCACTCCTCCTTTTTGTCTGCGGACTCAGCGCTGAAAGCGCCGCACGGCCTCGGCCAGGTCGATGGCTCCGGTGTAGATACTTTTGCCCAGGATGGCCGCATGGCAGCCCATCTGCTGCAGGGTCTGCAATTCCTCCATGCGGGCAATGCCGCCGGAAGCGGTGATCTCCACGCCGGGGATGGTAAGCAGTTCACGATAGAGCGAAAGGTTGGTGCCCTGCATGGTGCCGTCGCGGGAGATGTCGGTGGCAATGATGGACTGCACGCCCGCCCGGGCGCACCGGCGGCAGAACTCCACGCCCGGCTCGGGGGTGACTTCCTTCCAGCCGGCCACCGCCACCATGCCGTCCTTCATGTCCACGCCAACGGCGATATGCTCGCCGTAGCGCTGGGCCATGCGGGCGGTAAATTCAAAATCCTTCACGGCGACGGTGCCCAGAATGCACCGGTCCACACCGATGTCCAGATACCGGCGGATGCGCTCCTCGTCGCGGATGCCGCCGCCCACCTCGATGTACAGTCCTCCCTGCCGGGCAATGGCCTCGATGGTGGCAAAGTTGGCAGTGGAGCCGTCCCTGGCGCCGTCCAGGTCGACCACATGCAGGAAAGCGGCGCCCGCCGTCAGGAACTCCCGCGCCTGGGCGGCCGGATCGGCGTTGTAGACGGTCATCCGGTCATAATCGCCCTGGAACAGACGCACGGCCTGCCCGCCGCGCAGATCAATGGCAGGAAACAGTTTCATAGCCGCGCCCCCTTACAGTTCGGCGAAGGCCCGCAGCAGCCGCAGGCCGGTATCGCCGGATTTTTCGGGGTGGAACTGGGTGCCGTATACCAGCCCGTTTTTCACCGCGCCGGTGACGGGAATGCTGTAATCGCTGGTCAGAAGCGTGCTGGCGGCGCAGTCTTTGGCGTAGAAGCTGTGCACATAGTAAACATACTCGCCGTTCTCCACATACTTGAACAGCGGGTCATCCCGGCGCCCGGGCAGAATGTCCATGGCATTCCAGCCGATGTGCGGCACCTTGAGCGCCGGATCGGCAAGATCCGGTTCCAGCGGGCATACCTGGCCCGGGATCAGCCCCAGACCCTCGTGCTCGCCGTACTCGCAGCTTTTCTCAAACAGAAGCTGCATGCCCAGGCAGATGCCCAGCAGCGGCTTGCGCCGGGCTTCCGCCTTGAGCACCGGCACCAGCCCGGTGGCGGTGAGCTTGTCCATGGCATCGCCGAAAGCGCCCACGCCCGGCAGAATGATGCGGTCAGCGGCGGCCAGGTCGGCGGCCTCGCGGGTAACCTTCGTCTCCAGGCCCAGGCTTTTCAGGCTGGACGCCAGGCTGAACAGGTTTCCCACGCCGTAGTCCACGATTGCGATCATAGCGTTACTTCCCCCTTGTTGTTTCTTCTCCCCTCAGAATGTCTTGCAGTGCGGCGATCAGCGTCTGCATCTGCTGTTGTGTGCCGATGGTGATGCGAAGCCAGTTGTCGATGCGCGGCGCCGTAAAATGCCGCACCAGAATGTTGCGCGCGCGCAGCGCGGCGTACAGGTTGCCGCCGGCGGCATCCGGATGTGCGGCAAACAGGAAATTGCTCTGGCTGGGCAGGACCCGGAACCCCAGTTTTTCCAGCTCGGCGGCGGTGTATGCACGGCTGGCGCAGATCTTTTGCAGGTTCTGCCGGAAATAGTCCTCGTCCCGGATGGCGGCCACACCGGCGGCCTCGCTCATCAGGTTGACATTGTAAGGATTCAGGCTGAACTTGACCCGGTCCAGGTCGGCGATCAGGCCCGGCGCGCCGAAGCAGAAGCCCAGCCGCGCGCCCGCCAGATTGCGGGACTTGGAGAAAGTCTGCACCACCAGCAGATTGTCGTAGCGTTTCACCAGCGGCACGCAGGAAGCATTCTCCGCGTCGCAGAAATCCACATACGCCTCGTCCACGATCACGACGCTGTCCGGGTTGCGGCGCACCACCTGCTCGATCTCACGCACCGGCAACCAGCGCCCGGTAGGGGCGTTGGGATTGGCGATAACGATGGTCTCGTTGAGTCCGTAATACCTGGCCGGGTCGAGGGTAAAATCCGCTTCCAGCGGCAGAATATGCTTTGGGATGTGGAACAGCTCGCACCACACCGGGTAAAATCCGTAGGTGATGTCCGCAAAGGCCAGCGGATGTGTTTCGTCACAGAACGCCCGGATGGCCAGCATCAGGTTTTCGTCGCTGCCGTTTCCGCACAGCACATTCTCCATCGCCAGGCCGCTGCGCTGTGCAATGGCGGTGCGCAGCGCAGTCACATTGATGTCGGAGTACAGCCGCAGCCGCTCTACCTGACCGGCTACCGCCGCCGCCACGCCGGGCGCGGGCGGGTAGGGATTCTCGTTGGTGTTCAGCTTGATCAGCCCGTCCACCTTCGGCTGCTCGCCGGGGGTGTAGGGTTCCAGAGTGCTCAGCGTTTCGGTAAAATAACGGCTCATGCAGTTCGCCTTCTTTTTCAGTTTCGTTTGCGGCGGGCCTTGCCGGTCATCCCGGTCACCACCAGGCGGTAGACCAGCGTCTGCGCCGCAGGGGCTGTGTTGAACGGAAAATCCGCTTTGTGGTAGTGGGCCATCAGCACCTTCAGCGCGTCCAGTTTCTGTTCGTCGGGCACCGGTTCCAGATAGCCACGGCCGATGACGCTGCGGTATTCCATCGTACATTCCCGGTGCACCTCGTCGGTCACCAGCCGGTGGGCGCAGTCCATTTCAAAGGTAGCGCGGGGGTCGCGCGCCATCAATTCCCGCTTGGTTCCCTCCATCGCGCTGTGGAAGTAGAGCACCAGTCTGCCCCCTTCCACCCGCTCGCCGAAGTTCAGCGGCAGCAGGTAGGGCCAGCCGTCCGGCCCGTTCAGGCCCAGGCGGCAGACGTCGCACGCAGCCACCACCGCCAAAAGGTCATTCCAGTCGGTCAGTTCCCGGTCCTTACGGCGCATCAGCTCTCCTCCTCAAAGCGGATGGTCACGCTCCTGGCGTGGGCGTGCAGCCCCTCATGCTCGGCAAAGTCGGCGATGCGGCCCTGCACCTGACCCAGCGCGTCGCGGGTGTAGTAGAGGAAGCTGGACTTTTTCACAAAGTCGTCCACCCCCAGCGGGCTGGAAAAACGCGCCGTGCCGCTGGTGGGCAGCGTGTGGTTCGGCCCGGCAAAGTAATCGCCCAGCGCCTCGGGCACATTTTTGCCCAGGAAGATGCTGCCGGCGTTCCTGATGCTGTTGAGCACGGCGAAGGGATCGTCCACACAGATTTCCAGGTGCTCGGGAGCGATGATGTTCACCGCGTCCACCGCCTTGCGCATATCGTCGGTGACGATGACCTTGCCGTTGGTGTCCACGCTCTCACGGGCGATGGCGGCGCGGGGCAGCTGCGGGATCTGCACCTCCAGTTCGGCCTGTACGGCCCTGGCCAGTTCGGCGCTGTCGGTGACCAACACGGGCGACGCCAGCCGGTCGTGCTCGGCCTGGCTGAGCAGGTCGGCCGCTACCCAGGCAGGGTTGCAGGTACCGTCCGCCAGAACCAGAATCTCGGACGGGCCGGCGATCATGTCGATGCCCACCTTGCCGAACACCTTGCGCTTGGCGGTGGCCACATAAATATTGCCGGGGCCGACGATCTTGTCCACGGCGGGGATGCTCTCGGTACCGTAGGCCAGCGCGGCCACTGCCTGCGCGCCGCCGGTTTTGAAGATTTTGTCAATGCCCGCAATGGCTGCGGCCGCCAGAATGCTGGGGTTCACCTTGCCGTCCGGCCCTGCGGGGGTGGTCATCACGATTTCGCTGACGCCCGCCACCTTCGCGGGGATCACGTCCATCAGCACCGTACTGGGATAGGCTGCGGTGCCGCCCGGCACGTAAACGCCCGCCTTCTCGATGGGGGTATATTTCTGGCCCAGCACAATACCGGGCCGGTCGGTCATCACAAAGTTTTTGTGCACCTGCTGCTCATGGAAGGCGCGGATGTTGTCGGCCGCCATTTTCAGCGTGGTGACAAAGTCCTCGCCCGCAGCGGCAAAGGCTTCGTCGATTTCGGTCTGGGTCACCTGCAGCCGGTCGATCTCGGCGTGGTCAAATTTGCGGGCGTAGTCTTTCAGGGCAGCGTCGCCCCGGGCGCGCACATCGGCGATGATGGCGTCCACGGCAGCCTCCACGTCGGCCTCGGCGCGGATATCGCGGTTGAGGATCTCCTCCGGCTTCAAAGCGTCGAACTCATAAATACGGATCATTTTTTGAGCGCCTCCTGCATTTTTTCCAGCAGCGTGTTGAGCTGGCGGTATTTGAATTTGTAGCTTGCCTTGTTGGCGATGAACCGGGCTGAGATCGGCATAAACTCCTCCAGCACGGCCAGATCGTTCTCTTTTAACGTAGTTCCGGTTTCCACAATATCCACGATCACGTCGGACAGTCCCAGAATGGGGGCCAGCTCGATGGAACCGTTCAGCTTGATGATGTCGAT
>JBJEYG010000292.1:0-4504 GCA_051886555.1 Gemmiger sp. | reverse complement strand
GCTCGGTGCGGTCACGCTGAATTTGCTGGCAGCGCAGCGAAGCTTCGGGGCTGTCGTTGTCCTGCAGGGCGGCCAGCTCGGTCTCCATCTGCTCGGTCATTTTCAACACATCGCGGATCATGCGCGGTGGCCTCCCTTCCGGTGCAGTTTCAGAATGCGGGCCAGCGTCTGCTTCATCTCATCGCGGGGCACGATCTGATCCACAAAACCGTGTTCCTGCTGGAACTCGCTGCGCTGGAATCCCTTGGGCAGCTTCTGCCCGATGGTCTGCTCGATGACGCGCGGCCCCGCAAAACCGATCAACGCCCCCGGCTCGGCCAGCATAATGTCGCCCAGGCTGGCAAAGCTGGCGGTCACGCCGCCGGTGGTGGGATGGGTCAGGTAGCTGATGAACAGCCCGCCCGCCGCGCTGAATTTGGCCACCGCCGCGCTGGTCTTGGCCATCTGCATCAGGCTGAAAATTCCCTCCTGCATCCGTGCGCCGCCGCTGGCCGAAAAAATGATCAGCGGCAGCTTTTTTGCCGTGGCATATTCCACTGCCAGCGTAACCTTTTCGCCCACAGCGGTGCCCATGCTGCCCATAAAAAAGCGGCTGTCCAGCACCACCGCCACAACGGACATGCCGTCGATCTTGCCGGTGGCGGTGATGACCGCCTCGCTCAGGCCGGTTTTCCGCTTTTGCAGCGCCAGCTTCTCGCCATAGCCCGGGAAATGCAACACGTCGGCTGCGGCGATGCGCTCGTTCAGTTCCTTAAAGGTGCCGTGATCAAAAATCAGGGAAAGGCGGTAATACCCGCCGATGGGCTGGTAATGGCCGCAGTTGGGGCAAACATACAGGCTCTGCGCCCAGGCGGACCGGCTTGCGCGGCGTTCGCACTTCGGGCAGGTGACGTAAACCGGCTCCTGCCAGACGGGTTGTGCGCCCACCGACTCCTTTTTCACTTTTTGTTCGAAAACGCGCTCCCTTCTGGCAGCGCCCATTGTCATGATAAGATTTTCCATGTATGCTCTCCTGCGGCTCTGAGGGATCGGAACGTTTATTCGGCGTGGCTGTTGATATAGTCGAAGATGTCCTTGACCGTCTTCATCTCGCCCAGCTTTTCGTCGGGGATGGAAACGCCGCAGGCATCTTCCAGCGCCATGTTCACCTCAACGGCGTCCAGGCTGTCTGCGTTCAGATCGTCGGCCAGGCTGGCTTCCAGCGTGACCTTCTCGGGGTCGCAGCTCAGAGTATCCACGATAACCTGTTTCAGTGCTTCAAATTCCATGGTGAGAGTCTCCTTTGGTGTTATGTTTAATATTTTATGTAAATTTATTTAGATAAATTTACTGCGTTTATCATACCAGCTTTTCGGCGGATGTCAAGGGGAAATAGTTAAATTTTTTGAGTTTTTTGATCCCGGCCCGCTTTTCCCATGGGACGGCGAATGCTGTTTTCCGTTTGTCCGCCATTTTTAAAGGCCCTGCCGGTTTCACGGCAGGGCCTTTCCCGCTCGCGCCAAAAGACGCGCGCCCTGCGGCAATGCCGCAGGGCGCGCGTCCCCGTTTTCGGTTTACCTTATTGCTTTACCAAAGGTTTACAACCTCATTGTAGAGCCCTTCATAGCTCTTGGCGGAATTGTTCCAGCTGAAATCGCAGTCCATGGCACGGCGCACCAGCAGAGGCCAGCCCTGCTTGTTCCAGTAGCCTTCCTTTGCACGCCAGCAAGCCTCATACAGCTCGTGCGCATTGTAGTTGGCGAACGTGAAACCGTTGCCATAACCGTCGCCGGAGTCGTGGATGGAGTCACGCAGACCGCCGGTCTCGCGGACCACCGGAATGGTACCGTAACGGCAGGCGACCATCTGGGCCAGGCCGCAGGGCTCGCTGCGGGAGGGCATCAGGAAGATGTCCGCGCCGGAGTAGATGCGCTGCGCCAGCTTGGCATTGAAGCCAATGTACACGCCCACACGGCCGGGGTTGCGTGCCGCCAGCTCGTTGAAGAAATTCTCGTAACCGGCTTCGCCGGAGCCGAGAATGACCAGCTCAATCCCCTGCTGCAGCAGGCCGTCGGCAATGGTACGCACCAGATCGACGCCCTTGTGGCCCACCAGGCGGGTGACCATGGCCATGACGGGGCTTCCGTCCTTGTTCAGACCGAACTCGTCCTGAAGCGAAGCCTTGCAGATGGCCTTGCCCTGCTGGAAGGAAGTCGAGTCGTAGTGAGCGGCAATGTTGGGGTCGGTGGCCGGGTTGTTGACCTCGGTATCGATACCGTTCAGAATACCGCACAGTTTGTACTGCTTCTGGCGCAGCAGACCGTCCAGGCCATGGCTGAACCAGGGGTCCAGGATCTCCTGTGCATAGGTGGGGCTGACGGTGGTAACCTTGTCGGCCGTCTCGATGGCGCCCTTCATAAAGTTGGCGCAGCCGTCATACTCCACAATGTGCGCGTCGCGCGCGCCGATACCGCAGGTATCCTCCAGAATTTCCAGGCCATACTTACCCTGGTAAGCGATGTTGTGGATGGTAAACACCGTCTTGATATGGTTGAACTTGTCCAGGTGGCGGTAGTAGAGGTTCAGATACACCGGAGTCAGCGCGGTCTGCCAGTCGTTGCAGTTGATGATGTCCGGCTCAAAATCGGTGTAGAACAGCATCTCCAGAATGGCGCGTGCGAAGAAGGCGAAACGCTCGCCGTCATCGTAGAAGCCATACAGACCGCTGCGCTTGAAATAATACTCATTGTCAATGAAATAGAAGGTCACGCCGTCCAGTTCCGCCTTGAACAGGCCGCAGTACTGGCTGCGCCAGCCCACAGGAACGCTGAAATTGGTCACATAGGTCAGCCGGTCCTTCATTTTCAGGTCGCCGTACAGCGGCAGCACCACGCGGCAGTCAACGCCGTCCTTCACAAGCGCCTTGGGCAGTGCGCCCGCAACATCGGCCAGACCGCCGGATTTCGCAAACGGTGCAGCTTCACTGGCAGCATAAAGAATTCTCATGTTTGCCTCCTAAAACAAATCTATCATCCCAATGGGCCGCAACAGCAACCGTCGTGCCGGCCCGTATCCAGTCAAGAAAGGGCGGGATTCCTCCCGCCCTCTCTCATGAGGCCGTGCCCGCCGGGGAGATGTGGCAGGCGGCCTTTTGAGCATTTTGCCCGGGCCGTCCTCAGACGGTGTGGTTTTTGGCCACGAAAACCGGGAAGGAATCGGTGCCGGTCAGCTGCTTGTCGGCAGTGATGTGCACGTTCTTGTCCGTCACCACATATTCGACGGAGCTGTTCTCCTCCACGACGGTATCCTGCATCAGCACACAGTTCTTAACCACAGCGCCCTTCTTGACCTGGCAGCCGCGGAACAGCACGCTGTTCTCAACGGTACCTTCGATCACGCAACCGTCGGCCACCAGCGCATTTTTCACCTTGCTGCCGGTGACATAGCGGGTGGGGTTGTCGTCACGGATCTTGGTGTAGATGGGATGTGCAGGGTTGAACAGCGCGTCCACATTGGCGTCGTCCAGCAGGCGCATATTCTCATCAAAGTAGCTCTTCATGTCGGAAATGCGCGCCACGTAGCCGTCGAACTCATACGCCTGCACGTTCAGCAGCTTCAGGTTGCGGGCCAGAATGTCTCTCTCAAAGTAGACCAGGCCGCGCACCGCAGCGTCGCGCACCAGCTGGATGAGGCTCTCCCGCTCGATGACATAGATGTTCATCGATAGGTTCTGCATACCGGGGCGGTAATCGTTGGACAGCAGTTCCACAACACGGCCATCCTCAATCTTGATGGTGTAGTTGTCGGTGCTGGCTCCCTCGGGGATTTCCGCACGGTTATAGACCATGGTCACATCGGCGCCGCTGGCAATGTGCGCTTCCAGCAGCTTGTTGTAATCCATGTTGTAAGCGGCGAACGCGTCGGTCAGAATGACATAGCGCTCTTTCTGGGCCTTCAGCCAGCCCAGAATGCTGTCCAGTGCGTCCACACGGCCGGAATACAGCTTGACGCTGCGATCCGCGAAGGGCGGCACAATGTTCAGGCCGCCGCGCTTGCGGGTCAGATCCCACTCACGGCCGGAGCCAAGGTGATCCATCAGTGAGTGATAGTTCTTGCGGACGATCACAGAGATATTGTCCATACCGGAGTTGGACATGTTGGAAAGTACAAAGTCGATCAGACGATAACGGCCGCCGAAGGGGATGGAAGCCATTGCACGCTCCGCCACCAGCTCAGGGACCAGGTCATCATAAGTATTGGCGAAAACAACGCCAAGAGCCTTTGTGTTCTCGCTTACCATTTTTCCTCACCATCCTTAACATCATTCTCAACCATAGCCTTGGGGCCGACAACAGCGCCCTTGCCGATCTTCACGCCGGAACCGACGGTAGCCACGTCGCCGGGATTCGCGATATCGCCGCCATTTTCGGGCATGGCGCCCACTTTCGCACCGGCGCCGACGGTCACGTTCTCAGCGACGATGCAGTGCTTGACCACTGCGCCCGCCTCGATGACAGTGCCGCCC
>JBJEYG010000291.1:0-4505 GCA_051886555.1 Gemmiger sp. | reverse complement strand
CCAAGTACAACGGCTACAAGGCCTACGGCCCCGACGGCTGCCAGATGACCGACGAAGCCGCCGATGTGGTTTACGCGGAGATCCAGAAAACCGACATTCTCACCGGCGCGAAGACGATGCCGTTTGCCGAAGGCATGGCCCAGGGCCTGATCGAATATGTGGGGGAGGACTGCATCAACGCGCTGTATGAGGCGATTGAAGCCCGCTCCATCCGTCCCGGCATCTGCAAGACCGCCGGCCTCAAGCTGGTGTACAGCCCGCTGAACGGTTCCGGCCTGGTACCTGTCACCCACGTTCTGGGCGATATCGGCATTACCGACATCACCATCGTGCCCGAGCAGAAGGATCCGGACGGCAATTTCCCCACTTGCCCGTATCCCAACCCCGAGATCTTCGAGGCACTGCGCCTCGGCCTGGAACTGGCACAGAAGTCCGGCGCCGACCTGATGCTGGCTACCGACCCCGACGCCGACCGCGTCGGCATTGCCGTCAAGTGCAAGGACGGCAGCTATGAGCTGCTGTCCGGCAACGAGGTGGGCGTGCTGCTTCTGGACTACATCTGCGCCGGCCGCATCGAGCAGGGCACGATGCCCAGGAATCCTGTCATGTGCAAGTCCATCGTGTCCACCCCGCTGGCGGACGCGGTGGCCGAACACTACGGCGTTGAGTGCCGCAATGTGCTGACCGGCTTCAAGTGGATCGGCGACCAGATCGCCCGTCTGGAGGCTGCCGGTGAGGTGGACCGCTTCATCTTCGGCTTTGAGGAAAGCTACGGTTATCTGGCCGGGCCTTACGTCCGCGATAAGGATGCCATCATCGGTTCCATGCTGATCTGCGAGATGGCCGCTTACTATCGTGCGCAGGGGTCCTCCATCAAGGAAGAGCTGGAGCGCATCTACGCTCAGTACGGCCGGTATCTGAACAAGGTGGACAGCTTTGAGTTCCCCGGCCTGTCCGGCATGGACAAAATGGCCGGCATCATGGCGGGCCTGCGCGAGAATCCGCCCGCAGACTTCGGCGGCGACAAGGTCGTTAAGGTTACCGACTATCAGAAGCCCGAGGAGACCGGTCTGCCCGCGGCCAACGTTCTGATCTACAAGCTGGAATCCGGCTGCACTGTGGTGGTGCGTCCTTCCGGCACCGAGCCGAAGATCAAGACCTACTTCACCACGCTGGGCAAGGATCTTGCCGAAGCCCAGGCCAAGAAGGATGCCCTGGCCGAAGCCGTCAAGCCCATTCTGGCCTGAATGTTTGTGTGAAACCTGTACCGCCCGACCTGCCCTGCCGCTGGCCGGGCGGCCATTGTATCCACAGAAAGGAGCCGCTATGAGATTCCTGTTCGACAGCGCCGACCGGTACATTGCCCGGTGCAGCTGGAAGGATCTGGCCCTGATCAAGTTCTGCCTGTTTGCCATGGGATTGCTGGTGGGCGTGCAGCTGCCTAAAAAATACCGCACACCCGCGCTGGCAGCGGGGGCCGCCGTGTTCCTTGTGACCTACGTTCCGCTGATGGCAAAATATCTGCGTGTGGTGCTTGACCGCGATGTGTGAGCCGCAGTAAATTTACACCGCAGTATTGACATCAGGACGGGATTCTGATAAAATACTTAGGCAATCGTTCAGATGGCTGCTCCACACGCACAGGATGGCGTATGCTGGTAGCCGAAATTCGAAGATTGTGATGAGCACATATATCAAGTATGGCTCCTTTCAGTCATGATCGAGGAAGAGGTGAAAAAAATGAAAGAGGGCATCCATCCCAAGTATGTTGATTGCACCATCACCTGCGCCTGCGGCAATGTGATCCACACCCGGTCCACCCGTCCGGAGATCCGCGTCGAAGTTTGCAGCAAGTGCCACCCGTTCTACACCGGCAAGCAGAAGCTGGTGGACACCGGCGGCCGCGTCGAGCGCTTCAAGCGCCGTTACGGCATGGGAAAGTAATCAAAACAAGTCCTATCGAAGGCGGTTTGGCGACAAACCGCCTTTTTTGGCATCTGTACCGGCCACAGGAAAAGGAGCGGGCTATGGCACAATACCGGACCATTGCAGGGGAATCCAGTTTTGAATATGAGGAGAAGCGCAGCAGGTTTATCGGCCTGGCGGCCCACGCCGCCACCGAGGAGGAAGCGCTGGCTGTGCTGGGGCGCGTACGCGCCGCAAACCGGACCGCACGCCACAACGTTTACGCCTATGTGCTGCGCGAGGGCGGAAGGACCCGCTATTCCGATGACGGCGAACCGGCAAAAACGGCGGGAACGCCGGTGCTGGAGGCCATCGGTCACGCGGAACTGACCGACGTGATCGTGGTGGTCACGCGGTATTTCGGCGGTATCCTGCTGGGGACCGGCGGGCTGGTGCGCGCTTACACCGCAGCGGCGGCGGGCGCGTTGCAGGCGGCCGAGGTGGTCACCGTGCAGGAAATCGTGGATTGCACGCTGCGCCTGCCGTACCCGCTGTTTGAGAGTGCGCAGCGCATGATTCTGCAGGCGGGGGCGAAACCCGGCGAACCGGTATTTGACGACGCGGTTACGCTGCAATGGCGAATGCCCGCCGGCCAGGAAGGCCCGCTGTGCGCGGCCCTGACCGAATTGACCCGCGGCGCTGCGCCCACGGTGGGCAAGCCCCGCTTTGACGCGTTTTGAATATGCCGGTGGGGAAAATTCTGTGAAAATTTCAAAAGAAAAAAGGGTTTTCCATAAAAAACTCGTATTTATAGAGTAGAAAGAGTTTTCCGGCCACCGGATGCTGCAAAAAAGGGGGAGTGCCGCATGTCCATCCGAGAAGAGACCCAGACCATCGAGCGCCTGACCCTGAGTTCGAATGCGACCCTCAGCCAGAACACCAGAGGGCGGCGCAGGGAGGAATGTCCGGACGAGCTGCGTACGGAATTTCAGCGCGATCGCGACAGGATTCTGCACTGCAATGCGTTCCGGCGGTTGAAGCAGAAAACGCAGGTGTTCCTTTCCCCGCAGGGGGATCATTATCGCACCCGCCTGACCCATACGCTGGAGGTCAGCCAGATCGCCCGTACCATCTCCCGCGCGTTGCGCCTCAATGAAGATCTGACGGAGGCGATCGCCCTTGGCCATGATCTGGGGCACACCCCCTTCGGGCATGCGGGGGAGAGGGCGCTCAACGAGCTGTGCCCCGGCGGATTTACCCATTACCGGCAGAGTTTGCGCGTGGTGGATTACCTGGAAAAGGACGGCCGCGGGCTGAACCTGACGTGGGAGGTGCGCAACGGGATTGTCACACACACCAAGGGCGCCTGGGCACGCACGCCGGAGGGGTGTGTGGTGCGCCGCGCCGATCATATTGCGTTTTTGAACCATGACATTGAGGACGCCGTCACCGCTGGCGTACTGGACCCGGCCGCGCTGCCGCTGGAAGCCACCCGTGTTCTGGGAAATACCAAATCTCAGCGTATCACCACAATGATCACCGATCTGGTGGCACACAGCGGCAACGGCATCATTCAGTTTTCACCGGAGGTGGAGGCCGCCTACAACACGTTAAAGGATTTTATGTACGCCACCGTGTATGTGGACAGAGACGCCAAGCGGGAAGAAAAAAAGGTGGACAAGATGGTTGCCGAGTTGTATGAGCGGCTGCTGGCGGAACCGGGGCTGATGCCCAATTTCTATATGCAGATCGCGTACAACGAGGGGTTGGACCGCGCCGTGGCCGACTACATCAGCGGAATGAGCGACGAGTTTGCCACCCGATTGTTTGAGGAACTGTTTGTGCCGAAAAAGTGGCATGTTTTGTAACCGGACGCGCAGAACCGGCGGAAGGGAGGCCGAAACTTGATCCCGCAGGACTATATTCAGGAGGTCGTGCGCCGAAACGACATCACCGAAGTGGTACAGCAGTATGTACAGCTGCACCGGCGCGGGCGCACCAGCGTGGGGCTATGCCCCTTTCACTCGGAAAAAACGCCCTCCTTCGTTGTTTACCCGGAAACGCAGAGCTTTTACTGCTTCGGCTGCGGCGCGGGCGGCGACGTGATCACCTTTGTGAAGAAGATCAGCAATCTGGGCTATGTGGAAGCGGTCAAGTCGCTGGCCAGTCGGGTGGGAATGCCGCTGCCGGAGGAGGACGACAAGGAAGGCCGTGCCCGCAGCAGGTTGCTGGAAATCAACCGCACCGCTGCACGGTATTTTTACGACCAGCTCAACGCGAATACCCCGGAGGCGATGGAGGCACGCCGGTACTGGAAGGGCAGGCGGAAACTGTCCGACGCGGCCATCCGCCGGTTTGGGCTGGGGTATGCCCCGGAGGATTTTTCCGGGCTGCTGCATTATCTGCGCCGCCGTGGCTTCACGGAGCCGGAATTGGAAAACTCCGGCCTGATCAAACGCAGCGCCAAAGGCAACCTGTACGATATTTTCCGCCGCCGGGTTATGGTTCCCATCATCGATGTGCGCGGCAACATCATTGCCTTTGGCGGGCGCGTGCTGGACGATTCCAAGCCGAAATACATCAACAGTCCCGAAACGATG
>JBJEYG010000290.1:0-18544 GCA_051886555.1 Gemmiger sp. | reverse complement strand
CGCTGCCGTCGAACCATCCGGCGTGATACCACATTTTGTACAGGCGCTGCTGCTGATCGTAGAACACACCCCCGTTAAAGGGGCAGGCACAAGTGCAGTAACCGTCGTTTTTTTCCAATGCGGTCTGCGGGAATAGGATGGGGGCGTCGCTGACCTGCGGCGTGCCGTATTCCCGCTCCAGATTGGTTTCGCTGATCAAAAAGTCGTCGACAAAAAGCTGTCTGCCCACCGAGATATGAATGACTTCCGGCTTGTGTTCCAGATAGGGGACAGCGAGGGGACGGTCCAACGTGGTCTCTTCGACTTTCGGCGGCCATTCATCGGGAAGGGGGATGTTGTTATATAAGCGATTCACGATAGTTACTTTCCTTTTCCAGTTAAGATTCGGAGACTTCCTCCGGCTGATAGAACATCCAGGTCAAAACAAAGGCTACCACAAAACCAATGCCGCATGCAATCAGATATTTGCCAAGCTGACCGTTCAGATAAAGCAGCATGCCGGGAAGCGCGGTGATGGACATGCCGGTGGCGGCGAGACCCATGAGGGAGGAAAACACGCCGGCACAGCCGCCGCCCACGCAGGCGCACAGGAACGGGGTCAGGCGGGGAAGGTTTCCGCCGAACAGCAGGGGTTCGGTGATGCCGAGAAATGCGGGAATGACAGAGGACAGGTACAGGGATTTTTCTTTCTTGTTCCGGATCTTCAGCGCGGCCGCGATACCGGCTCCGCACTGGGCCACGATTGCGCCGCAGGTGAGCGTATTGAACGGGTTCGCACCGGTATTGGCCAGAAGTTCAATTTCCAGTGCCTTGAAGGTGTGGTGCAGGCCGGTGATTACAACCGCCTGCTGCAAAGCGCCGATGACAAAGCCGCCGATGCCGAAGGGAATGTTCATAAGCCAGGCGACTGCGGCGACCAGGCCCTGTTCCACCAGATGCATGATCGGGCCGATCACAACCAGGCCCAGCAGCATACTGACCAGAAGCGTGACAAAGGGGGTCACGATCAGATCCAATACGTCGGGAACGACCTTTTTCAGCCATTTTTCCAGTTTGGCGGCGATCACGCCAAGCACCAGCGCAGGCAGAACGGAGCCCTGATAACCCATAATGGGAATGGAAAGCGCGCCGAGCGTCAGATACAGAGGCTCCACGTTCCCGGCGGCGACCTGGTTGGCGTTGGGCAGAGAGGAGGCAGTCAGCATCAGGCCGATGACGAAGCCCAGGGCAGGCGAACCGCCCATGCGCTTCATCACGGAATACACGACCAGCGCGGGCAGGTAGGAGAAGGCAGTGTCCGTCAGGATGGAACAGAAGGTGGAAAACGTCGGATCAAGGGTGAGGCCGAGATTTTTAATCAGGCTGGTGACGCCCATAAAAAGGCCGGTCGCCACCAGAAGCGGAATGATCGGCAAAAACACGTCGCCGATCAGGCGGGACGCCTTCTGGAAGGCGTTCAACTGAAGTGCGGTTGCGTCGCGCTTGCTCATCAGCTCGTCATCTTTGAAATTTGCGGTCTGCATAAACTCGGCGTAAACTTTGTCCACAAAGCCCGTACCCAAAATGATCTGATGCTGACCGGAAGCGAGGAAGCTGCCTTTAACACCGTCGATTTTTTCAATTTCCGCTTTGTTGAATTTTGAGGCGTCCTTTAAGACCAGGCGGAGACGTGTGGCGCAGTGTTCGGCGCTGAGGATGTTTTCTTTCCCGCCGACCAATGCCAGGATGGATTCGGCGACCTGCTTTTCGTTGCTCATGATATACCTCCATTGAAACTTTTTGAACATAATGTACGCGCGTTCATTCTGCGCAAATCGTACCACCCCGACGATTTGCTGTCAATCCTTGCGCGGTGAAATCTGCGTTTTGCGCAAATGTCAGGCCTGGGTTTTGTTTAACTTTGCCATAGAAGATTCCCGAACCATGAGACTGGGAGAGAGAAAAAGCGTTTCCTCCCCGTCCTCCTGCCGCAAGGCGCGCAGAAAAAGCGCAATGGCGTTGCGTGCGATCTCATCCAGCGGAGAAGCGACAGAACTGAGCGAGGGGATCATTTTTCTGGACAGCAGCGTATCGTTATAGCCGCAGACCACGACTTCCTCCGGCACACGGACTCCGTGCTGGATCAAAGCGCGAACAATATCGCTGGCGGCAATGTCGCTGTGGGCAAACCAGGCGGTCACCTCCCGGGGGTCATGCAGGGACAGGTAAGACTGAATAATTTCATACGCTTTCTGGTTTTCCGCAGTTTCGTGCTGATTGCATTCCAGCACAGCCTGCAGTTCCAGCCCGTATTCGGCCGCGCCGGCGCGGAAGCCGCCCAGCTTGTCATTGCCTGCCTGCGAATGGATGGGGCCGAGATATCCCATTTTGACGTGACCGGTGCTGTAAAAATGGCGCGCGACCTGCGCGCTTCCCTCTTCAGAGCTGATAATGATATTTTTTTTGCCGGTCATTTTGTAAAGCCCCACGACCGGCAAGCTGAGGGAATCGTAGAATTTACGGTTGGGCTCGCCGATCGGGCGGACGATGATCCCGTCCACCTGGCGGCGTCTGAAGTTGTTGATGATGTTGACCTCTCTTGCTTTTTCACGCTGCGCGTCGCCCAGGATCACACTGAATCCCTCTTTTTCCGCTTCGCGGATAATTGCGGTTGCAAGCGCGGCGTAAAGCGGATTGGACAGGTCGGAAAACAGCACGCCGATCAGATTGGTTTTGGTGCCGGCCAGATTTTGTGCCACCTGGTTGGGGGAATAGTTCAGCTTATCGACCCAGTACATCACGTTGCTGCGGGTCTCCGGCTTGATGGACGGATAGTTGGACAGTACCCGTGAAACCGTCGCCCGTGAAACCTTTGCTGCTTTTGCGACATCTTCCATTGTAGCCATGCGTGATCCCCCTGAAACTGTTTTTTTGAGACGCGTATTCCGCGGCGGGAAACGCGGACAGACGCTTCTATAAACCTATTGTAATGCCTGGGAAGGCAGAATGGCAAGAGGGTGATACGATTTCCTGACAGGTCGCGTACACAATAATTTCAAACGATAAAAAGGGAACAGCTGTTTCCATTGCACAGAAAAAATGGTATAATACTAGCAACGATACCAAAACCGGGAGAGTGCGAGCATGACACAAAAACGCGGGCAGCAGGTGGAAAAAGGCATCAAGGACGCGTTGGCGAAGCTGTTGGCCTATCGTGACCTGCCGCAGATCACAGTGGCGGAGCTGGCCCGTTCGGCCAATCTGACCCGCAAGACCTTTTACGCCCATTACAGCGGCCTGCAAAAAGCGGCCGACGATCTGGCGGTGGATCTGGCGGGCGAGATGCTGGAAAAATTGGAGAACGCCGAAAGCCTGACGCTGGCGGATGCTTTTGCCATTCTGGACGGATTTGCCGAGCAGAACGGCCCCATGCTGGAAAAAATGCGGGAGGGCGGCGCGCTCAATTCGCTGGCCGAGCGTGTGCAGAAGGCGCTGCAGCGGATTCTGGCCAAAACCGTCGGGCTGCAGCCGGAGGAACTGCCTCACACGGCGCAGCTGGCTCTGTCCGGCGCGGCGTCCGGCGTGCTGACGCTCTATCTGGACTACACCAAAAATCGCGGCGAGGAGTCCTTCCACCAGGTGTGCATCCTGGCGGAGCAGATCGTCCGCAGCTTTCTGGAACCGTTTTTGCAGTACAAAGGAGAGGAATGATGCAGAAGCTTACCGTAAATGAAATGCGCCGATTCCACCGCATCCTGCGCGGATGGAGCGATACCCCCGCCGCCCGCAGCATGTGCCGCTACACCCAGCATGGACGGGTTTCCACCTATCGTCATTGCGTTCGCGTGGCGATGGCCAGCTACTGGCTCAACCGCCGTCTGGGGCTGGGCGCCGACGAGGAAAGCCTGGTGCGCGGAGCGTTTCTGCACGACTTTTACCTGTACGACTGGCACGACCCAGAACAGGGGCCGGGCTGGCATGGGATCCGCCATCCGGGGATCGCGCTGCGCAACGCCGAGCGGGACTACCCGCTCAACGACAAGGAGCGTGACATCATCCGAAGTCACATGTGGCCGCTGACGCCGCTGGCTGTGCCCCACTGCCGGGAGGCGGCGCTTGTCTGCCTGGCGGACAAAGGGTGCAGCTTGCACGAAACCCTGTTCTGCCGCTGAACGGCGGCGCCGCAATCCCGCGGAACTTCCACATTCCCGCCAGGCGCTGCCTGGCTTTTTCTTTTGGGATAATATTGAAAAACAAAAATAATTTATCGAAAAACAATAAAAATATATTGCAATTCAATTTCTTCTGTGGTATGGTAAAAGCATGATACCGAAAGGGGCGACTGTTATGCCGAACAACAACCGAAGACTTGCCCGTCCGGCTTTCTGGAATGACCGGAAGAGCATCCTTCTGACCAAATTTTTTACGCTGGCGCTGTTGGCGGCCTCGCTGGTGCTGCTGGCTGCCGGGCCGTGGATCATCGAGTGGCTGGCCGTCAACCGTACCTACTACAGCAGCCGCCCGATGGTGCGCCCCATGCTGTATGTGGTGGGCTACGGCTGCGGCGCCGCCGCCGTGACCATGCTGGTGCAGCTGTACGGATTCCTGCGCCGGGTACAGGCGGGCGAGGTTTTCAGCGCCAAAAATGTCTCCGCTCTGCGGGGCATCAGCTGGTGCTGCCTGGCCGCCGCTGCGCTGACGCTGCTGGCGGGCAGCACGCTGTATCTGCCGTATCTGTTCGTCTGCGGTGCGGCCGGATTTATGGCGCTGATCGTGCGGGTGGTCAAAAATGCGTTTGAGCAGGCCGTCAAAATGAAGGACGAACTGGACTACACAGTATAAGGGGGAAACGATGCCGATCACGGTAAATCTGGATGTGATGATGGCGAAGCGGCACATCAGTTCGGGCGAACTTGCCGAAAAAATCGGGCTGACCCCCGCCAATCTGTCCATTCTGAAAAACAATAAGGCCAAGGCGGTCCGCTTTTCCACGCTGGAAGCGCTGTGCAGAGCGCTGGACTGCCAGCCGGGTGATATTCTGGAATATACGCCGGAAGAAAAACATACAACATAATTACAGGAGAATTGAAGATGGAGAATCAGGCCAGAGAGGGCGCAAACCGTCCCCTTTCCATTTGTGTACCAAAAAATGCCGGAACCCCGGCTGAAGAAGCAAAACAACTGTGCAACAAGAATCCAGAATCATGGCCCGCCCGCCGGGTGTGGGCCGCAGTGCTCAGCTACCCGCTGGCCTACCTGTACATCCGTATGACCGTGGGCGCGCAGACGTTCTTTTTGAACTGGCAGGTTCCCGCCTTTGCGATGCTGTTCCTGACCGGGGTGGAACTGCTTGCCCGCGCCGCCCGGCGTACCCCCGCGGCGGAGACGCTCTTTTGGGCGGTGTGCTGGCTGGCACAGAGCATTGCGCTGCCGCTGTGGGGGTGGCAGGGCGGCGGCCTGTTCGGCTGGCAGCTGCTGGCCTGGCATCTGACGGCCATCTGGTATGTGCTGGCCCGCACGGGGATGCTGGCCGCCGGACACAGCGGCAGCCTGTCCTTTCTGGACGGGATCGCGGGCATCCTGACGCTGCCCTTTGGAAACTTCTTCCGGCGGCTGCTCACATTGGGGCACGGGCTGGCTGCCTGGTACGCGGGCCGGTGCAGCGCAAAACGGGGCAGGCGCTGGCGGATCGCCGTTGCCAGCACGGCGGCAGCGGTACTGGTCTGCCTGTACGCGGGCAGCCAGCTTGCAGCGGTGGACGCCAACTTTGCCGCGCTGGGCGCCCGGCTGTTTGACGGACTGGCGGACTGGTGGGAACACCTGTGGGGCGATACGCGGCTGGCGCTTGTTTCGGTGTATTTTGTGCTGTCGCTGCCGGTGGGCGCCTGGCTGTTCGGCCTGGTAAGCGGTGGTCTGCGGCGCAGCGAACCGCCGCTCACCGAAAAAAACTTCTTCGCCGCGCTGGCGCCGCTGCAAAAGCTGCCGGCCCTCACGGTCAGGCTGGTTCTGGGGGCGCTGTGCGCGCTGTACGGCGTATTTTTCGCCGTGCAGGCTGCGGGCTTTGCGGGGACGTTCCGCCAGCCGCAGCTGAGCGGCACACAGGTCTCGTCGCTGGCGGTGGACGGTTTCTGGGAATTGTGCCGTGTACTGCTTCTGAATTTTAGCTTACTGGCCTGTATCCGGTTTTTCGGCAATAAGGAGCTGCACCACCGGAACATCCGCACGCTTCAGGGGCTGTTCGGTGCGTTCGGTGTGGCGTTTGCGCTGCTGGCGGGGGGGAAACTGGCCTTCTATGTGAGCCGTTACGGCTGGACGCCCCGCCGCGCCATTGCGGTCTGGGCGCTGTGCGTGCTGGCGGTTTGGGCGGTGTTGGCGCTGGTATGGGCGTTGGGGTGGCCGGTGCGCCGGTTCGGCCCCGCGCAGGCTGGCATACTGGTGCTGGCGGCAAGCTTTACGCTGCTGTGCTGCGTCAACATGAACAGCCTGGTGCTGCGGGCCAATGTGCAGTGCTACACGGCCGGGCGCAGCGACGGGCCCGACCTGGCGGTATTGCGCGCCTGCGGAGCGGAGAGCTACGGCGCCCGTGCGGAGGAAGGCGCCCGGCTGCTGGCGGACGCGGGCTGGTTTGAAGGCAAGACCGACCAGGAGATCCGGGAATTGTATGCCGCCAGGGCGGTCAGCGCACCGGAGAACGGCACGGCGTTTTATGAGCTGAACGTCGGGGGCGGCGCAGTGCTGGCGGCGGCGTTCCGCGACGGAGTGTGCGCCGGCGCCTGGGTGGAATCGTCGCCGGGGGTTGAGTAAACGGCCGCGGCTGTGTAAAATAATAGGGAACAAAAAGATATGCAAGGGAGCTTTGCTTTATGGCAGATCAATATACCCGGACCCGGCGCATGCTGGGACAGCCCGCGCTGGACACGCTGCGCGGCGCCCATGTGGCGGTGTTCGGCATCGGCGGCGTGGGCGGGCACGCCGCGGAAGTGCTGGCCCGCAGCGGCGTGGGCGAGCTGAGCCTGTTTGACAGCGATCAGGTGGCGCTTTCCAACCTGAACCGGCAGCTGGTGGCGCTGCACTCCACCCTGGGGCAGTACAAGGTGGACGTGATGGCCGCCCGCATCGCCGATATCGATCCCACCATCCGGGTCCACCCCTACCGCATGTTCTACGGCCCCGAAACGGCGGATTCCGTGGATCTGACCCGCTTTGATTACGTGGTGGACTGCATTGACACCGTTACCGCCAAGCTGCTGCTCATCACCCGCTGCAAGGCGCTGGACGTGCCCATCCTGTGCAGTATGGGGGCGGCCAACAAGCTGGACCCCACCGCCTTCACCGTCACCGACATTACCAGAACGAATACCTGCCCGTTGGCGAAGGTCATCCGGGTGGAATGCCGCAAGCGGGGCATCGGGCATCTGAAGGTGGTCTACTCCACCGAACCGGCTCTGCCGCCGATGGACGACCCCGCCGACGGGGAGCAGCCGGCTGCCGGCCGGCGCACGGTGCCCGCCTCCAACGCCTTTGTGCCGGCCGCCTGCGGTCTGGTGGTGGGCGGCGAAGCGGTCAAGGACCTGCTGCGCGCCGCCGGTACGCTGCGGACCGAATAAAATTAAAAAGGCGAGGCCCTTCCCGTCCGGAAAGGGCCTCGCCTTTTTGTTGCTTATTTGTTTTTCTTGCTGGTGGCTTTCATGCGCAGGTCGTGATCCAGAATGCGTTTGCGGATACGCAGATTCTCAGGAGTCACTTCCAGCAGTTCGTCGGGCGCCAGGAATTCCAGGCAGCCCTCCAGGCTCAGCTTGCTGATGGGCACCAGGCGCAGCGCGTCGTCGCTGCCGGAGGCGCGGGTGTTGGTCAGGTGCTTGGTTTTGCAGACGTTGACGGTAATGTCCTCGCCGGTGGGGGTATAGCCCACGACTTCGCCTTCGTATACCTTTTCGCCGGGCGTCACCAGCAGGGTGCCGCGCTGCTGCGCGTTGAACAGACCGTAGGTGACCGCGTCGCCGGTGTCAAAGCTGATCAGCGAGCCGCTGGAACGGGTGGCAATGTCGCCCTGCCATTCCTCATACCCGTCGAAGATGGTGTTCATGATGCCTTCGCCGTGGGTGTCGGTCAGGAACTGGCTGCGGTAGCCGAACAGGCCGCGGCTGGGCATACGGAATTCCAGGCGGGTACGGCTGTTCATCATCTGCATGTTCATCAGGATGGCCTTGCGGGAGCCGAGGGCGGTCATCACGGCGCCCTGGTAGGTTTCGGGCACGTCGATGACCACCCGCTCCATCGGCTCCATCGTCCTGCCGTCTTCCTCATGGGTCAGAACGTGCGGGGGAGAGACCTGCAGCTCGTACCCTTCGCGGCGCATCGTCTCGATCAGAATGGACAGGTGCATTTCGCCACGGCCCATCACGCGGAAGGAGTCGCTGGTGGCGGAATCTTCCACCTTCAGGGCCACATCCTTCAGCAGTTCCTTGTACAGGCGGTCGCGGATCTGGCGGGAGGTAACGTACTTGCCCTCCTTGCCGGCAAAGGGACTGTCGTTGACCGAGAAGGTCATCTCCACCGTGGGATCGTTGATTTTCACAAAGGGCAGCGGCTGCACGCGGGAAGGCTCACACAGCGTGTTGCCGATGGTGATGTCCGGCAGGCCGGCAAAGGCCACAATGTCGCCGGCAGATGCCTCTTCGATCGGCTCGCGGCCGTTGGCCTTGAAGTCGAACAGCTTGGTGATGCGGCCGCTCATGCGCAGATCGGGGTTGTGCCAGTCGCACACCTGCACCTGCTGGCCCACGCGGATCTTGCCGTTTTGGATGCGGCCCACGCCCATGCGGCCCACAAAGTCGTTGTAGTCCACGCTGGACACCAGCATCTGCATCGGCTCGTCCGGCTCGCCCTCCGGCGGGGTGACATATTTCAGGATCGTCTCAAACAGCGGCTTCAGGTCGGTGCCGTTCTCCGGGTGCACCCAGTCGTAGCTGGCGGTGCCGTTGCGGCCGGAACAGAACACCATCGGGCTGTCCAGCTGTTCGTCGGTGGCGCCCAGGTCCATCAGCAGTTCCAGAATTTCGTCGATCACTTCCTTCACGCGGGCGTCGGGGCGGTCGATCTTGTTCACCGCGATCACCAGCGAAAGGTTCTGCTGCAGAGCCTTCTGCAGCACAAAGCGGGTCTGGGGCATGCAGCCCTCGGCGGCGTCCACCAGCAGCAGCACGCCGTTGACCATCTTCAGCACGCGCTCCACCTCGCCGCCGAAGTCGGCGTGGCCCGGGGTGTCGACGATGTTGATCTTAACGCCATTATATACACAGGAGCAGTTTTTGGCCAGAATGGTGATGCCGCGCTCGCGCTCAATGTCCCCGGAGTCCATCACGCGCTCGGCGACCTGCTGATTGTCGCGGAACGCGCCGGCCTGCTTCAGGATCTGGTCCACCAGGGTGGTCTTGCCGTGGTCGACGTGAGCGATGATGGCGACATTACGAAGATTCTCTCTTACCATACACACAATACCTCTTTTTAGGGTCGGATTGACAAAATAGGACACACATACATGCTAATTTTACTTTGCAGCGTTCCTATTGTCAAGAATGTCCAAAGACTTTTCAGCCGGTTTGTGCATTGTGCCCCGTCCGAAACGGTAAAAACGCAACTTTTTAAGCAAAAAAGGCGCTATAAAATCATTTCCAACCGCAAAATTTGTGTTATAATCGTATTGGAAACCCAAGATTTGAAACATCCTCATGGAGGTGTGCCATGCAGACAACCAACGCCCCCCGCAAGGTGAACGTGATCGGCCATCAGAATCCCGATACCGATTCCATCTGTTCCGCCATTTCCTATGCCTATTTGAAAAACCGGATCGGGGAATATTCCTGTGAGCCGCGCCGCGCCGGCCGCATCAACCGCGAAACGGAATTCGTCCTGAATTATTTTGACGTGAAGCCGCCCCGTCTATGCACCGATGTGAGCCCCCAGATCAAGGATATTGACATCCGCCGCCAGCCCGGCATTGACGGCGAGATGAGCGTCAAGGCCGCCTGGCAGCTGATGCGCGATGTGGAGATCGACACACTGTGCATCACCAATGCCGAGAACGAGCTGCTGGGCCTGATCACCGTGAAGGACATTGCCACCGCCAACATGGATCTGTTCGATACCGGCGTGCTGGCAGCCGCCCGTACCCGCTACACCAACGTGCTCTCCACACTGGAGGGCGAGATGGTGGTGGGCGACGCCGATGCCGTTATCGAGCAGGGGCGCATTTATGTGGGCAACGCCAGCCCGGAGGCCATGGAGGAATATGTCCATCCCGGCGACATGGTCCTGGTGTCCAACCGGTACGAAACGCAGATCTGCGCCATCGAGTGCGGCGCCGGATGCATTGTCGTATGCTGCGGCTCCCATGTGCCGCGCACCATCGTGGCCCGCGCGCAGGAGAAGGGCTGTGCCATCATCACGACCCCCTACGACTCCTACGCGGCTGCCCGCCTCATCAGCCAGGCGGCGCCGGTACGGCATTTTATGGTCACCAAAGATCTGCTGAAATTCAGCGTGAACACGCCCATCGAGGACGCCAGCCGTATTATGGCCAGCGTGCGCCACCGGTATTTCCCCATCCTCAACGAGGAGGGCAAATACTGCGGTGTGGTCAGCCGCCGCAACCTGCTGAACCTGCACCGCAAGCAGATCATTCTGGTGGACCACAACGAGCGCACCCAGGCGGTGGACGGCCTGGATCAGGCGGAGATCCTGGAGATCATCGACCATCACCGGATCGGCAATCTGGAGACCGGCAGTCCGGTGTATTTCCGCAACGTGCCGGTGGGCTGTACCGCCACCATCGTCTACACCATGTTCCTGGAGAACGCGGTGGAGATCCCCCGGCACATCGCGGGGCTGCTGCTGTCGGCCATTCTGTCGGACACGCTGATGTTCCGTTCGCCCACCTCTACGCCGGTGGATCAGCGCGCCGCCGAGACGCTGGCCGGGCTGGCCGGTGTGGACATCGCCGACTACGCCCAGCAGATGTTTGAGGCGGGCGGCGACCTGACGGGCAAAACCGCCGAGGAAGTGTTCTGCTCTGACTTCAAGGTGTTCAGCCGCGGCGACGTGCGCTTCGGCGTGGGCCAGGGCAGCTATATGACCGAAAAGAACCGCACCGCCGCCGAGGCGCTGGTGGGGCCGTATCTGGCCGAAGCCGCCGCCCAGCAGGGTCTGCCGCTGGTGTTCTATATGTTCACCGACGTGCAGAGCGAAAGCACCGACCTGCTGTACCACGGAAACGGCGCCGAGCGAATTTTGAAAGCCGCCTTCGGCGTGGAGCCGGCGGACGGCAAAGCGGTGCTGCCCGGCGTGGTCAGCCGCAAGAAGCAGCTGATCCCGCCGCTGATGGCCGCCCTGCAGGAGATGCAGGTGTAAACGCGAACAAAAGAGCAAACGCTCCCGCCCGGCAGGCTGCCGGGCGGGAGCGTTTGTACCTTCTGCCGCAGAAAAATCGTTTTTGAACAGGAAACAAGCGGCGGCCTTCCATAGGGGAAGGCCGCCGCTTGTCTGCAAAGCTTATTCGTCGAAGATGCTGACGATCTCGCCGTCCAGGATGCGGTTGCAGTTTTTGACGGCGCAGAAATTACCGCACATGCTGCAGGTATCCTCTTTTTCCGGCTTGGCCTCGGCGCGGTAGCGGCGGGCCTTCTCGGGATCCATGGCCAGGTCGAACATCCCTTCCCAGTCCAGGCGTTTGCGGGCCTCGCTCATCCGGTAATCCCAGTCGGCCGCGCCAGGCACGCCCTTGGCAATGTCGGCGGCGTGGGCGGCGATCTTGGCGGCGATGATGCCCTCCTTCACGTCGTCGGCGTTGGGCAGGCGCAGGTGCTCGGCGGGAGTGACATAGCACAGGAACGCCGCGCCGGAGGCCGCCGCGATGGCGCCGCCGATGGCGGAGGTGATGTGATCGTAACCGGGGGCCACGTCGGTCACCAGGGGACCCAGCACATAGAAAGGCGCGCCGTGGCACAGCGTTTTCTGAATTTCCATGTTGGCGGCGATCTGGTTCATCGGCATGTGACCGGGACCTTCGATCATCACCTGCACGTCCTTCTCCCAGGCGCGCTTGGTCAGTTCGCCCAGCGTGATCAGTTCCTCGATCTGGGCGGTGTCGGTGGCGTCGGCGATGCAGCCGGGACGGCAGGCGTCGCCCAGGCTCATGGTCACGTCATACTCGCGGCAGATGTCCAGAATCTCATCGTAATGCTCGTAGAAGGGGTTCTCCTCGCCGGTCATCTCCATCCAGGCGAACATGATGGAGCCGCCGCGGGAAACGATGTTCATCAGGCGCTTGTTCTTTTTGAAACGGGCGGCGGTGGCGCGGTTCATGCCGCAGTGGATGGTCATGAAATCCACGCCGTCCTGTGCGTGCATGCGCACAATGTCCAGCCATTCCTGCGCGGTGATGGTGGCCAGCGGTTTGTGGTAGTACACCACCGCGTCATAGATGGGCACGGTGCCGATCATGGCGGGGCAGGTTTCGGTCAGCTTGCGGCGGAAAGCGCGGGTGTCGCCGTAGGACGACAGGTCCATGATCGCCTCGGCGCCCATCTCCACCGCCTCGCGCACCTTTTCATACTCCATATCGGCGTCCTTCCAGTCGCGGGAGACGCCCAGGTTCACGTTGATCTTGGTGGTCAGTTTGGCGCCCACACCGCTGGGGCTGAGCGATTTGTGATTTTTGTTGGCGGGAATGATGACCTGCCCCTGCGCGATCAGCTCGCGCAGGGCCTGCACGTCCATCTTTTCCTTGCGGGCAACGGTCTCCATCTCCGGTGTGACGATGCCCTGGCGGGCGGCGTCCATCTGGGTCGTATAAGCTGCCATGTTCCATTCCTCCATTTTGTATCATAACATAAAAAAGCCGCAGGCGCCCGTGGGCGCTGTGCGGCTCGTCATGCGGCAAATCGTCTGCGTTCCTACGTTGGCATTATCCAAATCAGGTCACGGGTCGAAGCGGATCCGCTTCCTCTCAGCCTGCTGTGCAAGCTCCCCGGCAAAACTATTTAATTTACGGAAATTGTACCATGGGCCTGCGGGCAAGTCAAGGAAAAGCTGTGCCGTGCCCACCCGCAAAATTCCCTGTGCAGCAGGATTTTCTTTAAACCCTATTGACAAAGTAGGAATTCGGCATATAATAAAACCGTAGAAAGCATATAAATTTACTATGGATTAAGGAGGCGTTCCACTGTGAACCCTGTTCAAGTTTATGCGGACAACGCGGCCACCACCCGGATGAGCCCCGCCGCATTGCAGGTCATGACGGATGCACTGGCCAACGACTGGGGCAACCCCAGCAGCCTGTACACCCGCGGCCAGAAAGCCAAGGAAAAGCTGGAGGCCGCCCGCGCAGTCATGGCAAAAAATCTGGGCTGCCAGCCGGCGGAGATCACCTTCACCAGCGGCGGCAGCGAGGCCGACAATCAGGCCCTTGTTTCGGCGGCGGCGCTGGGCGCGCGCAAGGGCAAAAAACACATCATCTCCACCGCGTTCGAGCATCACGCGGTGCTGCACACACTGGATGCGCTGAAAAAGCAGGGCTTTGAGGTGACGCTGCTGGACGTGCACGAAAACGGCATCGTCACCCCCGAACAGGTGGCGGCGGCCATCCGGCCGGATACCTGCCTGGTCAGCATCATGTACGCCAACAACGAGATCGGCACCGTGCAGCCCATTGCGGAGATCGGCGCCGTCTGCAGGGAGAAGGGCGTGCTGTTCCACACCGACGCGGTGCAGGCGGCCGGACATCTGCACATCGACGTCAAGGCGCAGAACATCGACATGCTCTCGCTGTCCGCCCACAAGTTCCACGGCCCCAAGGGGGTGGGCGCGCTGTACGCCCGGCGGGGCATCCTGCTGACGCCGGTCATCCACGGCGGCGCACAGGAGCGCGGCAAGCGCGCCGGCACTGAAAATCTGCCCGGTATTCTGGCCATGGCCACCGCGTTCGACGAGGCCTGCGCCCACATCGACGAGAATGCGGCAAAGGTTTCGGCGCTGCGCGACCGCGTCATCGACGGACTGCTGAAAATCCCGCACACGGTGCTCAACGGCGACCGCACCCGCCGCCTGCCCGGCAACAGCAACTTCTGCTTCGAGGGCATCGAGGGCGAAGGGCTGCTTCTGCTGCTGGACGACGCGGGCATCTGCGCTTCCAGCGGATCGGCCTGCACCAGCGGTTCGCTGGACCCCAGCCATGTGCTGCTGGCCATCGGCCGCCCGCACGAAATCGCCCACGGCTCGCTGCGGCTGACGCTGTGCGAGCAGAATACCGACGCCGATGTGGACCGCATCCTCACCGAGGTGCCGCGCATCGTGGAATATTTACGCAGCATGTCGCCGGTATGGCGCGACCTGCAGGAAGGGAAGGCAAATTATGTTATACAGTGAAACCGTAATGGATCATTTCCGCAACCCCCGCAACGTGGGCACCATCCCCGACGCCGACGGCGTGGGCGAGGTCGGCAACGCAAAATGCGGCGATATTATGAAGATTTATCTGAAGATTGAGGATGACAGGATCCAGGATGTCAAGTTTGAGACATTCGGCTGCGGCAGCGCCATTGCTTCCAGCAGTATGGCCACCGAACTGATCAAGGGCAAGCCGGTATCCGAGGCGCTGGAACTGTCCAACAAGGCGGTGGCGGAAGCGCTGGACGGTCTGCCCGCTTACAAGATGCACTGTTCGGTGCTGGCCGAGCAGGCCATCAAGGCCGCCGTGAAGGACTACTACGACCGCAGCGGCAAGCCGTACGACCCGGCCATGTTCGCCGATATGGAGTGCGAGCACGGCCACGGGGAAGAGGAATAAAACGGCAGCGATCCGGCAGGGCCGCGCTCCGCCTTCGGGCAGGGCGCGGCCCTTTTTCTGCCGGCGTGCAAATTCGGGGCGGGAATTGCAAAAGCCGCGCCGCTGCGGTATGATACTGGTAAAGAATTTCCCTGAAAGGAGCAGCTATGACAAACAAACACGCACCTTCCGCAAAATTGTGGGCGGGCACGGTGCTGGCCCTGTGCATGGCGGTGCTGCTGTTCACCGCCGCACTGGCGGGGCATATTGCCCGCTACGGCAGGGAAGCCGCCACCGCCGACGTGACCTTTCCCTCGGTGCGGGGCACGTCCATCCATGCTACCGTTACGCTGCCCGGCGGCGCGTATTCCGGCGGGCCGCTGGTGGTCATGTGCCACGGCTTCACCGGCAACCGCAACGGCGACGGACATTTCCAGCCGCTGGCCGAGACGCTGGCGCAGGCGGGCATTGCGGTCATCCGGGTGGATTTTCCGGGCAACGGCGAAAGCGAGGAACCCTTTACCGCCTATACGCTGACCGCCATGTACGACGATATTGAGAGCGCCATCGACTATATGACGGAAAACTACGGTGCGGACCGGGCGCGCGTCGGCCTGCTGGGGCACAGCATGGGAGGGCGTGCCGTCACCATGCACCTGAGCGATTCCGTCGCCGCGGCGGCGCTGTGGAGCCCTGCGGACAACGACGGCCTGGACGGGCTGGAGTTTCTCGATCATGACCCCGCAGGGCGGGAAGAGCTGCGGCGGCAGGCGTCCGCCGACGGCAGCGTGGTGCTGCCCCGCTGGGGCAACACCGAGATCAGCGGCGCCTTTGTGGAGGAGATGGCGGACAGCCACCCCTGGGAGCTGCTGCAAAACTACCACGGCGCGCTGCTGGTCAGCTTTGCGGGCGGCGACGTGGAACTGCTCAGCCAACAGACCATCGACGGTACGCTGGCGGCGGCCGGGGCGCGGGGCGAGCCGTTCCTCAGCCTGTACGGGCAGTTTGCGCGCGCCAACCACAATTACACCGACGCGCTGGATGGCGACGCAGCGGAAAGCGCGCGCATCGTACAGAGCATCGAGGAACAGACGGCGCAGTTCTTCGTGGACGCGCTGTGCGCCTGACGAAGGGAGGAGCTTACCGTGAAATGGATCGCAGTGGACTACGGAGAGTCCCGCACCGGGGTGGCCGAGTGTGACGCCGGCGAGGTGCTGGTGACGCCCATCACGCCGCAGATCGAGGAAAAAAGCATGAACAAGGCCGCCGCCGCCGTGGCGGAACTGGCCAAAGAAAAAGGGGCGGGCGGCATTGTACTGGGCCTGCCCCGCAATATGGACGGAACCGAGGGCAAGCGCGCTCAAAAAAGCCGGAAGCTGGCCGAAAAGCTGGCCGAAGCCGCCGGCCTGCCGGTGGCGTTGTGGGATGAACGGCGCACCACCGTGTCGGCGTCAGCCATTCTGGCCGCCAACGACGCTTTCGGCGAAAAACGCAGGCAGCGGCTGGACTCCGTCTCGGCCGCCGTGATTCTGGAAAGCTTTCTTGCCTGGCGGCATCAGCATCCCGGTGAGCGCCCGCCCGAACTGACCGAACCGGCCAATACAGAGAAATGAGGTAGCAACATGAGCCAACCGAACGCCCGTATTCCCACCCACGCAGCCATCATTGTGGACGGCAACCGCCGTTGGGCCAAACAGCGCCTGATGCCCGCCAGCCTCGGCCACAAGGCGGGCTTTGACCGTCTGCGCGAAATCACGCTGTACGCCATGCGGGACTGCGGCGTGCATGTGCTGAGCCTGTACGTCTTTTCCACCGAAAATTTCGCCCGTGACGCGAAGGAAGTGGATTACCTGATGGATCTGTTTGCCAACAATTTCCGCCAGCTCACCGAGGAGATTGACGAGCTGGGCGGCAGGGTGCTGTTCAGCGGCCGTAAGGAGGGCCTGCCCCGGCGCGTGCTGGACGCGATGGATTATATGACCGCCCGCACGGTGAACAATTCCAAGGGCATTGTCAACTTCTGCCTGAATTACGGCAGTCATGCCGAACTGACCGACGCGGTGCGCGCCATCGCGCGGCAGGTGCAGGAAGGCGCGCTGGACCCCGCCGCCATCGACGAGCGCACCGTCGAGCGGAACCTCTATCACGACCTGCCGCCGGTGGACCTGATGATCCGCACCAGCGGGGAGGAACGTTTGTCCAACTTTCTGCTGTGGCAGTGCGCCTACGCCGAATTCTACTTTACGCCGGTGCTCTTCCCGGACTTTGACAAATCCTGCTTTGACGCCGCGCTGGAGGAATACGCCCGGCGTGACCGGCGCATGGGCGGCAACAGCAAAAAATAAGCGCGCCGGGCATACCGGCGCGCAGCGCGGAATAGAATATCAGTGTCAGCCCTCCGTGGTCCCCTGGGCAAGCTCCTCGGCGGTGGGGCCGGGGTAGGAGGCGATGGTCACCTTCTCAATGGTGATGGTCGCTTCCTCGGTGGGGCGGAAGGTATCCGTTGTGGTTTTTTTGCCGTTCTCATCGGTGGTTTCCTCCTGGACGGTGTCCACGCATGCCATGGCGTCCACCACGTCCATGCCGGCGTACACCTGCCCGAACACCGTATCGGTGTTGTCCAGGTAGGGAAGTCCCCCCGCGGCGGCGTAGGCGGCCACCTGTTCGTCGGTGTAGCCCGCGCCGCGCAGCGCTTCCTGCATCGTTTTGTTCACGCTGTCCGGCAGCGCGGTGACAAAATAGAACTGGCTCAGCCCGCCGGGTTCCTCGCCCCCGGTAAAAGCGGCGCACAGCGCCCCCGCGTAATGGCGCAGACTGTCGTCCGCCTCCAGCGGGACAAGGCTGTTGCCCCAGATGGTGGCGCCGCCGGTTCCGGTGCCGGTGGCGTCCCCGCCCTGCACCGCGAAGCCGTACTCGCTGCGCCAGATCACCGTGCCGTCGTAGTAGCCGTTGCGGGCCAGGCCCACAAAATTGGACACCGCCATGGGCGCCGCGTCGGGGTAAAGCACTGCGCGCACCTCGCCCAGGCTGGTGGTGAAAACGGCGATGGGATCGCCCTCGGACGGTTCGGTGAACTGGCGTTCGGCGCTTTGCACACCGGCGCGTCTGGGCGCGGTTTTGCCGCTGCCGCCGCAGGCGGTCAAAGCCAGCAGCACGGCGGCTGTGGCAAAGAAAATTTTGGATGAATGGTTCAACGCTTTGCGCATGAAAGGCTCCTTTTGCATGGGGCGGCGTTTGTACGAACCGCCGTTTGTTTGCCGCCGGCGCGGCGGCGCTCTTGTGAAGATAGTATAGCATATCGCCCGAAGGTTTGGTAGCTTTTCCGCGCGGGGGTGCTTGACTGCGACACAAAAAAACAGTACACTAATGGTAACATCAAACACAAGGAGAACGCATATGGCACAGGACAACATGCCCGGCAATACCGGCGAATACGGCCCCGACCTGATTACGCTGGAGGACGAAAACGGCAAGGAATGCACCTTTGAGGTGGTGGATGCCACCGACATCAAGGGCACACATTATCTGGCCGTGGTGCCCTATGCCCAGGACCCTGAGAATCTGAGCGAGGAAGCGGTGCTGATCATCATGCGTGTGGGCACCGATGACCAGGGCGAGTATATGGACATTGTGGACGATGACAACGAGCTGTACGAGGTGAGCAGGGTGTTCGAGGAACGTCTGCGCGAACAGTTCGACATCGACGACGAGGACCTTCGTTCCTGATCGGCATTTGGCGGT